>NZ_CAUUGJ010000016.1:0-30542 GCF_963544685.1 uncultured Fretibacterium sp.
GGAGACCCTGCCCATCCGCTACTTCGATTCCCACCCCCACGGGGACATCATGTCCGTCTACACGAACGACGTCGACACCCTGCGCCAGTTCATGGACCAGGTCCTGCTGCAGTTCCTGAACTCCCTGACGACACTGGTCATGACCTTTTTCAGCATGGTCGTTTTGGACATCCCGCTCACGCTCCTCTCCGTCGCGATGGCGACGGTGATGCTGTTCGTGACCTCGAGGCTCGGTTCCGTGTCGGGACGGCACTACTCCGGGCAGCAGGAGGACCTGGGAGCCGTGGACGGCTACATCGAGGAGATGATCCAGGGGCAGAGGGCCGTCAAGGTGTTCTGCCACGAGGAGGAGTCGCTCAGGCGGTTCCGGGAGCTCAACGAACGGCTCAGGAAGAGCGGCACGACGGCGAACCGGTACTCCAACATCATGATGCCGGTCAACTCCAATATCGGGAACATCGCCTACGTCCTCTGCGCAGGGCTCGGCGCAGTGATGGCCCTGTCCGGGAACTTCGGCATGACGCTTGGGACGCTGGTGTCCTTCCTCACGCTGAACAAGAATTTCACGCGGCCGATCACACAGATCAGCCAGCAGATGAACTCCTTGATCCAGGCTGCCGCGGGCGCCGGGCGCATCTTCAAGATGCTGGGCGAGCCGTCCGAAAGGGACGAGGGCCATGTGGAGCTGGTCAACGCCAGTCGGCTTCCTGACGGGACCCTGGAGGAAAGCGAGGAGAGGACGGGTATCTGGGCCTGGAGGGAGGCGCGGGAGGGTGGGAGAGCCCTTCTCCGGCCGCTGGAGGGCAGGGTGACCTTCCGCAACGTGGACTTCGGCTACACCGACGACAAGATGGTGCTCCACAATATCGACATCGACGCGGAGCCCGGCAGAAAGATCGCGTTCGTCGGCTCTACCGGCGCCGGAAAGACCACGATCATCAACCTGATCAACCGATTCTACGACGTGCAGGGCGGAAAAATCCGTTATGACTCCATCGACGTCGACAGGATCAAAAAGCCGGACCTTCGGCGGTCGCTGGGCATGATCCTGCAGGATACGCACCTGTTCTCCGGGACCGTCCTCGAGAACATCCGCTACGGAAAGCTGGACGCCTCCGACGGGGAGTGCCGGAAGGCGGCCGGGATGGTCGGCGCGGACAGCTTCATTCGACGCCTGCCGAACGGATACGACACGCTGCTGTCCGGCGACGGTGCGAACCTGTCGCAGGGCCAGAGGCAGCTCCTCGCGATCGCCAGGGCCGCCGTCGCGGATCCTCCGGTGCTCATCATGGACGAGGCGACCTCCTCCATCGACGCGATGACGGAGCGAACCGTTCAGAAGGGGATGGACGCGCTGATGGAAGGGCGGACGACATTCGTGATCGCCCACAGGCTTTCCACGGTCCGTAATGCGGACTGCATCGTGGTCCTGGAGCAGGGAAGGATTGTGGAGTGCGGGTCTCACGACCGGCTGCTCGCGAAAAGGGGTCGTTACTACCAGCTCTATCACGAAAACGAGATCACGAGGTGACCGATTCGAGGCTCATTTCCTCCAGGCGCAGGGTTTCGATACCTCGATCCCAAAAGGGAGGAGGCGTCCCGAGACGGGACGCCTCCTCCCTTTGAGGCTTTTCACTTTGAGGCTTTTCACTGCGATGCCCTCATCGCGAGGCGCTTTCCTCCGGGAGGGAGCAGCGCTACGCGATCGTGACCTCCTTGGACAGGTACACGTCCTGCACGGCGTTGATGATCTGCACGCCGTCCTTCATCGGGCGCTGGAAGGCCTTGCGGCCCAGAATCAGCCCCATGCCGCCCGCGCGCTTGTTGACGACCGCGGTGCGCACCGCCTCGGCCATGTCCGTATCGCCGCTCGACGCGCCGCCGGAGTTGATCAGGCCCGCCCGTCCAGCGTAGCAGCTCAGCACCTGGTAACGGGTCAGGTCGATGGGGTGCTCGGTCGTCAGCTTCTCGTAGACGTCCTTCGAGGTCTTTCCGAAGGAAAGCGCCGTGTAGCCGCCGTTGTTCTCGGGCAGCTTCTGCTTGATGATGTCCGCCTCGAGGGTGACGCCCAGGTGGTTGGCCTGCCCCGTCAGGTCCGCGGAGACGTGGAAGTCCTTCTCCTTGGTCTTGAACGCGGAGTTGCGCAGGTAGCACCACAGGATGGTGGCCATGCCCAGCTCGTGGGCGTGGTGGAAGGCCTCGGAGACCTCCTGGATCTGACGCGTGGACTCGTCGCTGCCGAAGTAGATCGTGGCCCCGACGGCGACGGCGCCCATGTTCCACGCCTGCTCCACGGAGGCGAACATCACCTGGTCGTGTTTGTTGGGGTAGGACAGCAGCTCGTTGTGGTTCAGCTTCAGGACGAACGGGATCTTGTGCGCGTAGCGCCGCGCGACCGCCCCCAGGACGCCCAGCGTGCTGGCGACGGCGCTGCACCCCGCCTCGATGGCGAGCTTGACGATGTTCTCGGGGTCGAAGTAGATCGGGTTCGGGGCGAACGAGGCCCCCGCGGAGTGCTCGATTCCCTGGTCCACGGGAAGGATGGAGATGTAGCCGGTACCCGCCAGCCGTCCGTGTCCGAACAGCGCCTGCAGCGAGCGCAGGACGGGGACGGGACGGTCCGAAATCGACCAGACGCGGTCCACGAAGTCGGGCCCGGGCAGGGACAGCATCCCGGAATCCACGGTAGCGCACTTGTGCCCCAACAAAAACTCCGCATCCTTGCCCAAAAGCTTCTCGATCTTCTCCAGTTCCCTGGCCATAACATTACCTCCTTCGATTCACAGACAACATCGATCACGACCCACACTGCCAACCCTGCCGCAAGCGGCCCTCCGCGCCTCCCGCGAAGGACGCGCCCCCAATACTATCTTGTCATACTTGCCTTTGCAAAGATATCACAGAACGTGCGCGGAGTCACGCCGCATTCACGCAAAGATCCCGCGTGCCTCCCACACGATCAGGAGCCCCGAGGCGACGAAGGCGCTCCCCATCAGCAGCGCGACGGATATCCCGCCCACGAACGGCGAGGCCAGCATCAGGGAGGCGCAGACCACCAGCAGGAGGCCGTTCAGAAGCATCGCCCACCATTTTCCGAACCCCAGGGACTTCAGGCGGAAGGAGGTCGCGATGCGGACGACGCCGGTGAAGGAGAACCAGCACGCGACCATGATGGGAATCATGAAGGCGGTCACCCCCAGGCGCATCAGCATGACGATGCCGATCAGGAGGTCCAGCACCCCCTGAACCAGCATCCATCGGGGGTACATGGGGTCCCCGCGCAGCGAAAAACAGGGGACCAGGTGATTGATGCCGGCGAGGACGAAACCGACCCCCAGGGAGAAGGCCAGCGACATCAGCGCCTCCACGGGGTAGGTCATCGCCCAGAGTCCCAGTACGATAAGGATGCCTCCGGTGAAGTAGAGCGTCCAGCGCAGCGTTTTTTTGGAATCCAAAGCCATCACGTCCTTTACCATCGACTTTTCCGGGCCGCCTGAACGCGCAAGACGCTTCGGGACGGGCCCGCGTTTCCCGCCTTTATTGTACCTCTCATTCCCTCTTTCCAATCATTCCCTCTTTTTCCCGAAGCGGAGGCATGGGAGGGGGGGGCCGCCGAAAACCGAGGGCCTATGCGTTATAATCATGCAATGCCATATTTTCCGGCAAATATGTCAAGGGGGTTTTTCCGTATGTCCTTCATCATGAGCTTCTTCGTCGTCCTCGTCATCCTGGCTGTCGGAGAGTTCGTCTCCACGAAGACGAAGGCCTTCGTGCCGTCCGTGTTCGTCGCGGCCCTGCTGTTCCTCCTGGGATTCTGGTACGGGTGGTTCCCGCTGGACGTCGTGGAAAAAGCGGGCATGGGCAATCCCGTCGCGACCATCTCCATGTACCTGATCATCGTCCACATGGGCACGCTGATGAGCATCCGCGAGCTCTGCGCGGAGTGGAGGACCATCGCCATCGCCGCGGCCGCCCTGGGCGGCATGGTGGCGATGCTCGTCACCGTCGGCAAGGCCCTGATCGGCTGGGATGCCGTCGTCATCGGGACTCCGCCCCTCTCCGGGGGCCTGGTCGCCGCCATCATGATGGCCGAGGCCGCCGCCAAGAAGGGGCTGACGGAGCTCGCAGTGCTGGGCACCGTCATCTACGTCGTCCAGGGATTCGTCGGCTACCCGCTGACCGCGCTCTGCCTGAAGTCCGAGGGCAAGCGCCTGCTCCAGCTCCGCAAGGAGAACCCCGGCGCCTTTGCGAAGGCCGTCGCGTCGGACGGCGAGGCCAAGCGCAAGGCGCTTCTGCCCCCGCTGCCCGAGAAGTACCAGACGACCTTCACGCACCTGGCGGCAATCGCCCTGGTGGCGTGCGTCTCCGACTACGCCGCGGCCTCGTTCAAAAGCTGGCTGATCGGGCTGAACCCCGCCTACGGCGCCTACGCGCTGCACCCGCTGGTGATCTGCCTGATCTTCGGGGCCATCGCCGCGGAACTGGGGATCGTCGAGCGCAAGCCGCTGCTCAAGGCGAGCTCCTTCGGCTTCATCCTGACGGCAATCATGGGATTCATCATGAGCATGCTGAACAAGGCCACCCCCGACATGATGCTCAAGATCCTGTACCCTCTGGCGATCGTCGTGGTCGTCGGCGTCTCGGGCCTGCTGGTCGGCTCGGTCCTGATAGGCAAGCTGCTTGGCTACACCGGACCGATGTCCATGGCGCTCTCGCTCACCGCGCTCTACGGATTTCCCCCCAACTACGTCCTCACGGACGAGGCCTCCAAGGCACTGGCGGAGAACCGGGAGGAGTACGATTTCCTGATGGGGCAGATGCTGCCCAAGATGCTGGTGGGCGGCTTCATCACGGTGACGATCACCTCCGTCATCCTGGCGGGCATCTTCATCAATATGCTCTAAAACAAGCGCCGATTCCACATCCGCCCCACGAATTGCGGAGAGAGCCCCGTGCCAGGAGGTACGGGGCTCTCTCAAACAAGCTGGTGCACGAGAAGAAGTCGATGCCGGGAAAGACGTTCGCGTGAGAAGGGACGGTGGAGTTTATGATCCTGTATCATGGGAGCAATGTAGAGGTCAGAGAGCCAAGGCTTTTGAAGGTTCAGAGGGAACTTGACTTCGGAAAGGGCTTCTATACGACAAGCGATCTGGAACAGGCTGCGAAGTGGGCGAAAAGGACTGCGCTGAGACTTCATCGGAAGGATTCATATATCAGCGTTTATGAAGTCGACGAAACGGAGATGAGCCATCTTCGCATGCTGCGATTCAACACCCCTGACGTCGAATGGCTGCGCTTTGTCGTCAAGAACAGAAAAGGCGAACCGATCCCGGTGGATTGGGATATCGTATCCGGGCCCGTCGCTGATGACCGGACAGCATCGGTTATCGACCTGTACCTCGATGGAATGTACGACGAGGAAGAGACGATCAAGCGCCTTCTTCCGCAGAAACTGAAGGACCAGTATACATTCAAGACCGAAGAGGCTCTCGTGCTGCTGAATTTCAGGGGGGTGAACCTTCCATGACAAGGATGCGGAATTCTTTGTTGGATTACTACAACAAAAACATCATTCAGCGCATCATGGATAAATATGGCATGGCTCAAATGGAGGCTGCAAGGACATTCCTGACATCGGAAACACACAGCATGCTGGAAAACGCGGACCTGGCGATGTGGGAATTCTCGGAGAGAGCGATTTTCGACATGTGGGAATCGGAAAGGGTTACCGGAGATCCCCGCAATTCGGCATATCTAAGGAGTGAGTGATATGACGGAGGAAATGAAGTTCTTTCTGTTCCTGATAGAACGATATGCAAGCAAATATGACCGCTCAACCGGCGATGTCCTTCGTGAATGGGACGAGAAAGGCATTACCGGGGAAATTTACGACGGCTACTTTCAATACCATCAGGAGCGTCTGGAGAACGCCTATGACGATATCAATAGCCTTGTTGCTACCGGGAAACATATAGTATACGGCCCATGAGGGCAACCTTACCGGGAACAGCGTAAGCCTGTATCCAGAGGGCACTCCGTCAATCGCTCCTCCCGCTTCTCCTCTCCGCCTCCGGGTGGATGACGCAGCTGATGCGCGTTTCCAGCCGCTCGTTCAGGAGCGCCTCCAATCGGTGCGTCAGGGCATGGACCTCCCTCAGGGGCATCTCCGGGTCGCACTGCACGTGAAAATCGGCGTAGATCATGTCCCCGGAACGGCGGGATCGGATCTTATGCACCCCGCGGACATCGGGATCGGTCCGGACGATCGCCTCGATCTCCCGGGGGTCCACCGCGATGTGGTCCGTCAGCTCGTCCGAGGCCTCCCTGAAGATCCGATAAGCCGCACCGAAGATGACCAGCGCGATCACAACCGAAACCGCGGAATCCACCCAGGCCGGGGCCCCAAAAAAGGTGATCAGGGCCATGGAGACCAGGACTCCGCAGGTGACGAAGATGTCGGACAGGGTGTGCCGCGCATCCGAGCGCAAAATGGAGGACTTCAGACGCCGCCCGGCCCGGTCCTCCAGCCAAGCCGTGAGGATGTTGAGGAGCAGGGTCCCGGCTACCGCCGCGAACTCCCCGACGGAGGGGACGCGGAAATCGGTCCGGCCCAGGCTGCGGACGCCCCGCACCAGAATCGAGATCCCGAGGTAGGCCATCAGGGCCACGATCGCCAGGCTCGCCAGCGTCTCGTAACGGGAGTGCCCGTAGGTATGGCCCTCGTCGCTGGGACGCTTCGCGGCCGCGACCCCGATGAGCCCGATCACGTTGGAGAACCCGTCGGAGATCGAGTGGAAGCCGTCCGCCAGCACGGACTGGAGGTTCGCGGCCAGCCCGACGGCGATCTTCGCCGCCGAGACCAGCAGGTTGCAGGCCAGGACGATCAGGAGAACCCGCTGGACCCGATTTCCCCGTTCCTCAGCCGTATTCATCGGCCTTCCAGCACGTCCAGAGCCAGGGCGGCCAGGCCGGCGACCCCCAGGGAAAATCCCGATTCGTCCGCGCAGAAATCCGGGGAGTGCAGGGGATAGGCCGGGCGTCCTTCCGCCCCCACCCCAAGCCGGAAGTGCGCGCCGGGCACGCGTTCCAGGAAGAGCGCGAAGTCCTCCCCGCCCATGGAGGGCTCGGGCAGGGTCCTGACGCTCTCGGTGCCGAACAGTTCCGTGAAGACCCCGGTCATCCGATCGAACAGGGCGTCGTCGTTCACCACAGGCGGCAGCCCGATGGGAGCCTCCAGGACCGCCCTGCCGCGCAGTGCCGCCGCCGTCCCCTCGACGATGCGCCGGGCGGACTCCAGGATGCGGGCTCCGACGTCCTTCGAAAGGGCGCGCACCGTTCCGTCGATCACGACCTCCTCCGGGATGATGTTCCCCGCCGTTCCGCCGTGGATCTGCCCCAGGGTCAGGACCCCGGTCTCGAGCGGCGAAAGTTCGCGGGACACCACCGACTGAAGCGCACAGACGATATGGCCAGCGATCAGGATCGGGTCGACGCAGCGGTGCGGATGGGCCGCGTGCCCCTGACGCCCCGCGATGCGGATGCGGATGGACTGCGCCCCGGCCAGCACCGCCCCCCGCCGTATCCCGACCGTCCCGGCCGGAAGGTCGGGCCAGACGTGGAGCGCGAAGACGGCGTCCATCCCAGGCCCCTCCAGCACCCCGTCCGCGATCATCTCGGCCGCGCCGTCGGGCCCCTCCTCTCCGGGCTGGAAGATCAGCTTCACCGTCCCGGAGAACGAATCCCTCATCCCCTGAAGCAGCTCGGCAGCCCCCAGGAGGCAGGCCGTGTGGATGTCGTGCCCGCAGACGTGCGCGCGCCCGGGCACGGTCGAGCGAAACGGAAGTTCGTTCCGCTCCTCTACGGGCAGGGCGTCCATGTCCGCGCGCAGCCCCACGCACCGATTTCCCGGCCGTCCCTCGATCAGGGCGACGACCCCCGTTTCGGCGCAGCGCCGGACGTTCCCGACGCCGATCTCCGCAAGCACCCGTTCCACGAAGGCGGCCGTCTCCCCGGTCTCCATGCCCAGTTCGGGATGAGCGTGGATGTGCCGCCGCCACCCTCTGACCCTCTCCTCAAGCGAGCGGGCCCGCTCCAGAATATCTGCCATCACAAACCCCTCCCCCATACAGACACGGGGGACCACCACGGCGGCGACCCCTCAGCCTTCCCTTCCCACCGAAAAACGCCGGCCGGGGTGCTTCCGTCCTGCCCCAGCCGGCCGTAACCTCAAGACGATGTTTTTTCCGCTCAGCGTTCCAGGATCACCCGGAACCCGCCGTCGCGCTCCTCCTTCGTCACGCGCCAGCCCTTGTTCTCCGCAAAACGCGCGACGTTGTCGCGCGAGGTCGCGGTGTCCACCAGCACCTCGACCCGCCCCAAACTCAGACCCGCCAAAGCTTTTTTCGTCTCCATCACGGGCTGGGGGCAGGAGAGCCCGGAAGCGTTCACCGTAATGCAGTCGCTCATGACCCGCACCTCCCGATTCAGGCCGCGCGGGTCCGGCTGGCGAACCCGACGGCGAGACAGAACACGAGCCCGATGATCGTCACCGGAATCCCCATGGGGCCGACGCCCGCGCCGCTGCTGGCCGCAGAGAAGTTGTGGGCGAAGGCCGCGCCCGTCAGCATCCCCAGGACAAAGACGGCCGCGTCCCCGTCGCCCTCACCCGCCATGATGAGCTGCCGCCCCGGGCACCCGCCCGCCAGGGTGAAGGCCAGGCCGGAGAGCACCATGCCCATGAAGTTCCAAAGGTCCTGAGTGTGGGCCACGGGCTGCTTCTCGAAGCCGGGGTGGAAGTAGCCGAGGGCGTAGTTCGCGGCGAAGGCGACGACGGTGAAGGCGAGGATCCCCTTGAACAGGTGCCCGTCCCCCATCATGAAAAGGTCGCGCAGGGCCCCGACGGTGCAGAAGCGGCTGCGCTGCGCCAGCCAGCCGACGACGAGCCCGACGGCCAGCGACGCGTACAGCGGCGCGTGCTGCGCGCCCGGCCCCTTCTCCGAGAAGAAGATCGGCCCCGTCCCCTCGGGACCGAACAGGGGCTTGAGGACGGCGAACGCCAGCAGCGCCACCGCCATCACGGGAAGGACGAGGCCCGCCGCCCTGGGGTTGCGCTCGGCCGCGCCGAGGCTGAACCCGTTCCACAGGAAGGCGATGCCGATCAGGATGCCCACGATCAGGCCCCCGATGCCATAAAGGGCGTTCCAGTCGCCGCCCGCAAGGCGCAGGTAGGCCCGCCAGGGGCAGCCCAGGAAGACGAGCGCGCCGAACATGGCGCACATTCCGAGGAAGAAGCGAACGACGGGCGAGGACCCGCCGCGGGGCGAGTACTCCCGGAACGCCAGGGAGGAGAAAAACGCCCCCAGGATGAAGCCCGGGATCTCCGGGCGAAGGTACTGCACCACGGCCGCGCGGTGCAGGCCCAGCGCGCCGGCGATGTCGCGCGTGAAGCAGGCGACGCAGAAACCCATGTTGCCGGGGTTGCCGAGCTTGACCAGCAGCACGGCGAGGAGCCCCAGAATCCCGCCGGTCACCCAGGGCCCATGGCGGGACGTCAGCAGCTTATCCATAAGAACCGACCTCCATTCAAGCAACGAAGCGAATGCGGCGGGGCGCGGGCATCCCGAGGCCCGCCGCCGCGGGGGAGACAACGGAAAAACGACACGCGGATCGAACGGAGAGCGACGCTCCCCGCAGGGCCGCTCAAACGGCATTCGGACATCAGGTCACGCGGCCCACCTCCCCTCCGCCGCCCTCAAAAAACCTCGCCAAGGCCGGCCCGAACGGCCTCAAACCCATCCTCGGCGCAACCCATTCCCTGTTTTTATTGTAGCAGATGCTCCCGTTCCATGCCGCACTTCCGTCGTTTCTACCGAGCGAATACCCCGTACAACCCCTCCTTCCCCTCAAAGGAATCGACGTTACACTGAAACGCGTAGTATTTGGAGAAGAGCCTCTTTGCCGTTTACCTGTGGCGCGGCCCATTCAGGAAAGGAGTTTTTAACATGATCGGAAGTCGGTTCAAAATTGCGGCGGCGCTGCTGGCCGCGGCGGCATTTCTCTTCGGCGGGAGCATGGCCTACGCGGCAAGCCCGGACGTCGCCCCCTCGCTGACCTTTTCGATGCTCACGCACCAGGAGGAGGGGTTCGACGCCTCGATCCAGATCCCGATCCTCGTCGGGACGGGCAACGCCGATCTGGAGGCGGCGGTGAACGCCCGCAGCCTGGAGGCCTCCGTGGCCCTCTACAGGGACTTCATGTCGAAGATGGCGGAGCTGAAGGCGGAGGGGTCCAAGAACTATGCGCTGACGGCCGTCAGCAAGGTGGCCGCGTACGGGGACGGCCTGCTGACGCTGGAGCACAGCAGGACCGAGGCCATGGCCTCGTCCGAGACCGTCGTCCGCTACGAGACCATCGACCTCGGAACCGGCCGGGAGCTTGCCCTCTCGGACCTCTTCAAGGACGACGGCTACTCCAAGGTCCTGAGCGGCATTGTCAAGGCCCAGATGAAGGAGCAGATGAAGAAGGACGAGTCGAAGTCCTACTTCCTGGACGAGCTGGAGAAGAACTTCGAAATCGGCAAGGACCAGCCCTTCTACATCGAGAGCGGCAAGCTCGTCCTCGTCTTCAACCAGGGGACCGTGGCGCCCTACTCCATGGGGACCTGCACGTTCGAGATCCCCACGAAGGAGATTCAGGGCTCCCTGGCGCAGCAAACCTATCTGAAATAACACAAACCCGTCTCGGAAAGACTGAGGAACGGGCTCCCGGCGGGAGCCCGTTCCTCTTGTTCATGCCCCCTCCTCCGCAGCGCTTCCGGCGCTCTATGCTTCCGGGGCCGCCTCGGGCGCCCGAAGGGTGCGCAGAACCCGCCAGAGCGCTACCAGGAGGATCGGAGCGACGATCAACGGGGCCGACATCGCCCCAACCCAGGCATACCCCTTGGCGATCAGGGGGATCAGCCCATAGCTGGCCACACACCACGAGGCCACGACGTAGACCGCGGATGCGGCGACGTCCACCTTCCGGGAGGCGGGCCTCCCCGTTCGGGCGCTCCACCACGCGGTGATGCGGCGGGTGCTGCCGTAGATCAGGCCGACGCCGGTCGACACCACGGCCAGCAGGATGAGCGCGGAGACCAGGACCACGCCGAGCGCTCCACCGCCCCCATGCTGCGTGATATAGGTCACCGGGGCACGCTCGGAGAGGATGGCGGGGAAGTGAAGAAGGGCTCCGACGCTGGCGAGCGTCAACATTCCCGCGTTCACGCAGAAGCCAAGGAGCGTGGTGCGGTTCACGTCGCGGGCGGTCCTGAGTCCGTCCGCCACTGCGGTGTAGGCCCCCACCAGCGAACACTGGAGCGCCGCGTACTTGACGCTCTGCCACAGGGCCGGCCAGAAACCGCCCTCGGCCTCGGGGAGCTCCCGCATCACCTGAAGAAGCCGCGGGAAGTTGGCGACGAGGTTCGAACTGTAGATGACCAGCATCCCCGCGATGATCAGCAGGGACATGACCGTGGAGGCCTTGCGCACCGTCCCGGACCCCCAGATGGTGAGGGAGAGGATCAGGACGGCCAGCCCCACGGTGCCCACATGATAGGGAACGTCCGGGAATATATGGTTCAGGACCGTTCCGCCCGTCGCGAAGGCAACCCCCGTCGCGAGCAGGAGGATGATCAGGTACATGGCCTCGATCAGCATGGAAAATACGGGCTCCAGCCAACCCAACGGCTCGAAATACCGCACGCTCCAGCTGTGATAATCATAAACCCCGTGCCGGACCGCAAACTGCCACGCGCACCAGAGCACCAGCGCGATGAGCCCGACCGACAGGATCGGGGTAAACACCGCGTACCACCCATATTTGACGTAAAAATCGACCAACTGCCTTCCGCTGGCGAACCCTCCGCCAAAATGCGTCGCAAACCACACGAACGCGACGGAACAACACACACCCCACCTGGAATCCGAGTTACCCGACATACCGACACCTCTTTTTCCGAATATTCGACGCCGTTCCGGGGCCCTCCGCCCCGAACGCATCCGAAATCTTCCAAATAACGAAAAAAGCCGGGACCCTCAAGGGGTCCCGGCTTTGGAGGCTTTTCGACAACGACGCCTAAACGCCGACCGCTCCCAAAGAGGACCCGCGAATAAGCTGCCGAATAATAAGAGCGAGAACGATACGAACGCTGCAAGACATCGGTGCGGACCTCCTTTCGAGCCAAAAAACAAGTTGTGGAGCCAATCGAAAACCCAAGGGCTTCCATGCCCCACGCGGTCTTCAATGCTGGAGTATTTTATAGATTCGGAACGAATCTGTCAAGGCTTTTTCAGGGGTCCGCCGGCAGGGCCCCCGGGGCGGCGTGGGGCTGGTCCCCGTGCCGCCAGACGACGGCGATCCCCAGCCAGGTCATCACAAGGGCGATGATGGGGTTCAGCCAGTTCAGGAAACAGTAGGGCGCGTAGGCCAGGGTGGGGACGCCCAGAACGGCGCTGACGTAAACTCCGCAGGTATTCCAGGGCACAAGGACGGAGGTCATGGTGCCGCTGTCCTCGAGCGAGCGGGAGAGCATGGAGGGCGCCAGCCTGCGCCCGTCCCAGGAGCGTTCGTCGAACGCCCTGCGGAACATGCGCCCCGGGACGATGATCGCAAGGTACTGCTCGCTCAGGAACACGTTGGCCACGAAGGAGGACGCGATCACCGACGCGATGAGCCCGAACACGGAGCGGACGCGGCGCATCAGGGCCTCCAGAATCACGTCCAGGAAGCCGCAGGCCTCCATGATGCCCCCCAGGGAGAGCGCCACCACGATCAGGCAGATCGTCTCCAGCATCGAGGTCATCCCTCCGCGCGTGAAGAGCCGCGTCAAAAGCCCGCCGACCTTGGCGAACTCGGCCGGGTCCGGAACCGACGCGAACAGCGTCCCGGCTCCGGCTGCGGCCGCATTGACCGCCTCCGGCGTCGCCGCCGCGGCGAAGGCGCTCAGCTGAGACGGCTCGTAGCCATAGAAGAAGACCTTCAGGGCCTCGTGAAGCGAGGCGCCCTGAAACAGGGACAGCAGCAATCCGGCGCAGAGCCCGCCGACGATGCCGGGGATGGCGGGGATCTTCAACAGTGCCATCACCAGGATGACCGCGGGGGGGACGATGCCCCAGGCGGAGATGCGGAACTCCGCCCTCATCATGCCCTGGATCAGCTCCACACGGCTGTTGTCCATCTCCCGGACGGCGCTGCCCATGAGGAGGGAGATGACCACGACGATCAGCAGCGTGGGCAGGGTCGTCCACATCATCGCGCGGATGTGATCGAAGAGCTCGCTGCCCGAGACGGCGGGCGCGAGGTTGGTGGTGTCGGAGAGCGGCGACATCTTGTCGCCGAAGTAGGCCCCCGAGATGATGAACCCGGCGGAGACGGGAAGGGGGAGCCCCAGTCCGGCGCTGATGCCGATCAGCGCCACCCCAACGGTGCTGCTCGTGGTCCAGCAGCACCCCGTCGCGATCGAGACGACGATGCAGATCAGGAGCGCCGCACAATAGAAATAGTGGGGATTCATGATGTCAAGCCCGTAGTAGATCATGGTCGCGACCACGCCGCTGTGAATCCAGGAACCGACCAGACAGCCCACGAGGACGAGGATCAGGATGGCCTGAATGGAGACCTGTACGGCGGAACAGATGCCGCGTTCCAGGTCGATCCAGGAGACCTTCAGGACGAGAAAACCGAACAGGGCGGTGAAGATCGCCGCAAAGAGCAGAGGTACCTGGGCTGGAAGTCCCAGCCCGATGTGCGTGCCCGACTCCAGGCGGATGTCGACCACCCCGAAGGTGACGATAAGGGCGCTGACGAGCAAAACGGTAATAGCCGAGAAAAGTCCCGGCCGACGGCACAACGACGCCATCCTACATTCCCCCCACACCAAGAAATAGCTTGATTACCTGGTATTGCGGCTCCGCCTATTCCCGGACAGGTTGCCTCAGCGCGAGAGGAATGATTTGCTTTTGGTCTTTGCCGGCTTACTTCGAAGCTGGAAGGGTATTTTAGGGCATTTTCGAAAAAATGCAAGACCTGGTTGCGACCGCCGACGCGGACCTTCCCGCCCCGCATTCACATTGTCTTCACATCGGGGAGCTATCCTGTTCTCATCGAACGGGGGGACAAGCCCCGCGACAAATCGACGGGAGGTCGTTATTGATGAAAAAGGTCGTTATCGCGGTATTGGTCGTCAGCCTGCTAGGCACAGCCGGAACGGCAATGGCCCGGGACTCTAGGAGACACAGGGGAGGCTGTTACGACGACGGCATCGGGAACTGCCTGCAGCCGGAGCTCTCCAACGGCCGGGACCTTCGGCAGGGCCGGCATCCGGACTGCATCGGAGGGATGGACGGGATGAGGGACCGGTACGCCTCGAACATGCCGGAGGATATCCGTGCCAAGGCCAACGAGCTGGCGAAGCTCCGGATCGACCTGAGGGACGCGCTCTCCCGCTCCCCCATCGACCGGGCCGCGGCCACCAAGCTCCATGATCGGGCGATGCAGCTGGAGCAGGAGATCAAGACGTGGTTCTTCGGGGAGAGGATGAACCGCATCGAGGAGTTCCGCAGGCAGCAGGAGCAGAACCGCTCCGCCGCTCCGACACCGAGCAAGCCCGCGGCGGCCAACCCTTAGCGCCCGCTGCTTTTGCGGACTACACGGGCGGAGCCTGACGGAAAAACGCCCTCCGAGGCAACCGCCGCACAGGAGGCGGCACAAGGGAACCGTATTCAGCGCTTCGGCTGAATACGGTTCCTCTTTTCGTTCGACACCGTCGCCGCGTCGGGAATGCGGAACAACGCCGAAAAGCCGGATCATTTGCAGCGGGATGTCCCCTCCCTCCGCTTTTCCAGGTAGGCCATCCCCCAGTGGTGCAGCCCCTCCAGGGCCGGCATAAGGCTTTTCCCGTCCTCTCTCAGGTGATAGGTCACGGAGGGCGGCACGCTTCCAAGCGAATGCCGGAAGACCAGGCCCTTCTCCTCCAGCTCACGAAGGCACTTCGTCAGCATGGTGTTGGTCACCCCATGAACGCGGCGCTTCAGCTCATTGTAATGCAAACCGTCCTCCTCGTTCAGGCACCAGAGTATCGGCAGCTTCCACTTGGAGCCGATCAGCTCCATCACGTAGAGCAGCGGGCAGCGCTCCACGTAGTCCCCGGCCCGAGGTCCTTTTGACGCCTTCATGAGCTCTCCGAATCCCTCCCCAGACTTCAAGAAAGAAAAAACTGCGTACTTGTTCTTTTCTGCTTTCAAGAATACACTGACCCCAGGAAGAACGTCAAGAGAACGTCAAAGGGTAATGCAAATGCACCCGGAGCAAGGCGATCCCTCAAGGCTGAAGCGTTCCGCCCGTATATCGGCAGGCTCGTCGAGGTCCTGGGCAAACAGCGCCTTTTTCGGTGCACGGGCCGCTCCACATCAGGGCGGCGATGGATTTCACATGGAAATGCCGGGGGCGGGATACGGCAATACCCCCCCCTTGAGGGGGGGGGAAATCGAGGGGGGTAAAGACATGAAAGCATTGTTTGTCAACGGAAGTCCGCGCAAAAACTGGAACACCCACAAGATGCTGGAGAGCGCGATGGAGGGGGCCGGGGAGACCGGGGCGGAGACCGAGCTGGTGCACCTGTACGACTCCGCCTTCAAGGGCTGCGTCAGCTGCTTCGCCTGCAAGGTGAAGAACAGCAGGACGAACGGCCTCTGCGCCTTTCGCGACCCGCTGACGCCAACCCTGGAGAAGGCGCGCATAGCGGACGTCATCGTCATCGGCAGCCCGGTCTATCTCGGCTGTCCCACCGCCTCGACGCGCGCCTTTCTGGAGCGGCTGATGTTCCCCCTGCTCATCTACGGAATCGAGGAGAGGAGGGTCCTGAAGAAGACCGTCCCCTCGGCGATGATCTACACCATGAACTGTTCGGAGGGACTGGCGGAGCAATTTCATTACCCCACCCTGCTTGGGGCCAACACCGACGCCCTCGAGCGCACCTTCGGCTACAGCGAGACGCTCTGCGCCTACGACACGTACCAGTTCAGCGACTACTCCCGCTACGAGGTCACCCTGTTCAACGAAAAGGACAAGGCCAGGCAGCGCGCGGAGCAGTTTCCGAAGGACCTTCAAAACGCCCGCGAGCTGGGGAAGCGGCTGGTCGAAAAGGCCGCCTCTCGAGCGGAACCCGGCGCCGAATGAAGAGCACCCCGCTTCAAAACGGGGCCCCCAAGGAAAACGGCGGCATGGCCAAGCCGGACGCAGGGCGGAAGGACCCCACCATCCAAGGCGGGGTCCTTCCGCATCGCCGGCCTCAGCCCCTCCGGCGCCGGATGGAACCCTGCTGGAGCTCCCGCACCAGGTTGATCCTGAACACGTCCGCAAACTCGTCCAGGTTGCAGCAACTCAGCTCGTAGCGGGCGGAGAGGTTGTCCGCCGGCGCCAAGGCCCCGACGCTGACCAGCATGGACGTGTTGCGGTTCAGCCCCAGCACCTTGGAGACCCGGGAGTACTTGGGCAGAAAGTCCATGTACTCGCCGGTCTTGGCCTCGATCCAGAATATCCTTTCCCCGACGCTCAGCAGCAGGTCGAGCTCGAAGTCCTCCCCGCCCGGGAGGACGATGCGCGGGTTCTTCATGAAGGCATAGGGCAGGTCCAGAGTGGCGGGGTGGGTCGTGAGGATGGAGACCACCTTGTCGCGGATGAAGTGCTCCAGCCACCCGCCGGTGAGGAAGTTGATGGCCGTCGGCGTGCGGTTGACCCGTGCCACGATCTTGTAGTGGGGCGCGCGCCGGTAGGCGTACGAGGCCAGGAAATCCACCTCCCGAAGCATCCGGCACAGGTTCAGGGTATGGGTGACGTCGCGGCCGTTCAGCCCGGCCAGGGAATAGGTGAACTCCTCCCCCTCGTTCAGCGTGGTCTTCAGGGTCTCGTAAAAGGGAAGGACATAGGAGAGATATTTTCCCAGAAAACCCGCGATCTGAGAGACGCGGGGGTCCAGGTCGGACTCGTCGGGAATGTAAACGATCTCGACGCCGCGCCTCTGGAGATATCGCGCCAGCCCCTCCAGCTTCGAGGCGGAAAACTGCCCCCCCGCCTCCTCTCCGACGACAGAGGGAGGAACGGGCAGCAGGCCGGTAAAGGGGGAACTCTCCGCCCCACCATCCCCGCTGCCCGTGTTCCGCACCAGGTTCGGGGAGAGCAGCTCGACGTGACGCCCCATTCGGGAGCTGGAGAGCGTGCGGATCAGGCCCGCAGCCTCGAGGTTCTCCAGCTGGGCCAGCAGGGAGGGCTTGCCTATGGACAGGGACTGCGCCAGCTGATTGATGTGAATCAGCCCCTCCTCCTGACCTCTGAGGACGTCCATGAGCACGAAGAGCATCCCCATCGGAGCGAAGCCCCGGAGCGAGGACATCATCTGCACGGAACCGTACTCGAGGGACGAGTAGGGATTTTTCCTGCGCTTCCCCCGCCCCGCTTTCTGGGCGGCGGGCAGCTCATCTCTATTCGGTGCGTCAGGCCCCGTTCCCTCCGCCCTCCCGGTTGGTTCCATCCCCACAACTTCGTCATGGATATCGATACCGGTATCGATATCACTATTACTCTTCGCATCCTTTTCGTCCAACTTGGGAACTTTTTCATTACCGATCTTATGTCCCGCGGCACCCCTGCCCCTCCGACGCGGGCGTTTTTGGGATGCCGGCCTGGCGTTATCGGCCATATTTTCCATATCGGAAGCAGAAACGGAACCGGACTTATCATTCCCCTTCGGAGCCCTTCTCTCCCCGGAAGCATCCCCAACGTTCCGCGTCTGTTTTTTGTCCTCTGTGTCAGCATTCTTTTTATTACCGATAATGTTTTTATCTTTTTTTTCTGCATTCCCCTTGGATTTTAAAGATATATTTTTATCACCGGTTTTATTTTTATTATCCTTTTTGCCATGCTTCCCATCACCAGAAACATCGTTTTTAATACCAGCGCTTTTTTCAGACCCGGTATTATTTTTTATACTCAACATATCGGAATTCTTTTTATTACCGGGGTGCTTTTCAGTCGCAGCTTTCGCTGCAGCGGCTGCCTTAGGGGTCTTATTTTTGTTATCGGTATTGTTTTCAACCGGTTTAGTTACAGGAGCATCCGCACCGGTGCTCTTCTTGGAAGGAGCATTCTTATTACCGGTATTTTTTCTGGCTCTGTTTTGGGGCTTCTTTTTTTCGGAGGCAGGGTTTCCGTGCTTTCCGCCGCCCTCCCCCGGAGCCTCGGCGTGCGAGGCTGCCTCATGTCCCCCGGAGGATGCTTTCTGCCCGGCGGCGGGGGGTGTCGGCCCCGCTGCCACAGGGGCCGCCTTTTCCGTGGAGCTCCTTCGCCTGTGGGGACGCCGCGTCGAGGCCCTGCCGCCGTCGGGCGGGGACGAAGGCGCAGCGGACTCCTGTTCCCGCTCCGTATGAGAACTCTTGGGGTTCTGTTCGGCCCCGTTTTCCTTTTTATTCTTATCTTCCTTTTTATCCTTATCTTTATCCTTATCGGAAGCTCTTTTTCTCATAGTCGTTCCACGAGTTTCAGAATCCCGACCGCTGGTTCCCTCGGGCTCTGTACGCTTCGCTCCTTCTTCAGGTTTTGTGTCCATCCCAAAACCACTGCAGCCCCACAATCCAACCAAAAGCGACCTGCATGGTCCGGGGACGGAGCCAAAAAGAGGGTGTATCGCCCCCTAATTTTTATTTTATCACCCTATGCCGGGTTTTGTAATCCATCCCGGGCATGTTTTCGCTACCGCCATGCTTTCCCCTCCTTTTGTCTTCAAGTTTCCTCCCTCCTTTATCTCCCCTTCATTCCCCATAATCCCCTCATACGGATTCAATCTCCCCAATATGACCCTGGAACATATCCCTAAAACGACGGAAGGCCCTGCGGAGGGCCCCTGCCATAATGGGAGCAATACGATTGTTTCAGTCGTATATGAAGCGTGTCGGAGAAGGGACTTCGGCACGGGAAGGAGATGGTTTTTTTGCGTTATTTACAGTTGGGTGTGCTTCTGATGGCGGTATTCTTTCTCGCCCTAGGCGGTATCCGGATGGCGGGCGCCAGTGGTTCGAGAAAGGGACTGCCCCGAAACCCGAACGAGGGGCAGACGTTCGACGCCGCGAATATCCGGGAGGTCGTGCTGGCAGGCGGATGTTTCTGGGGGGTCCAGGCCTTTCTGGACCGGGTGCCCGGTGTGGCGGGGACCGAGGTGGGATATGCCAACGGCTCGACAAAAAGCCCGACCTACGAGCAGGTCTGCCAGGGGGACACCGGCCACGCCGAGGCCGTGCGCGTCCGCTACGATGCCTCGCGCCTGCCGCTCGACAAATTGCTGACGGCCTTTTTCTCCATCATCGACCCCACCAGCAAAAATCGTCAGGGAGCCGATTTCGGAGCGCAGTACCGGACAGGAGTCTACCTGACGGGGCCTTCGGCCGCGGAGGATCGGGCGGCCGCCGAACGCGTCTTTGCCGTGGAGGCCAAAAAACACGAAAAGCCCCTGTCGGTGGAACTGGAGCCCCTGAAGAGCTTCTACCCGGCCGAGGAGTACCATCAGAAGTACCTGGAGAAGAACCCCGGCGGCTATTGCCACGTCAACTTCGACCGCCTCGGGGACATCCCGGAGGGGACGGACCGTCCCAAGGAGCGCTCGGGCTACGTCCGTCCGTCGGACGAGGAGATCAAGGCCAGGCTGACGGACCTTCAGTACCGGGTGACGCAGCAGGCCGCGACGGAGCAGCCCTTCTCCAGCCCCCTGGACAAGCATACGGAGCCGGGTATCTATGTGGACATCGTGACGGGCGAGCCGCTTTTCTCCTCCACGGACAAGTTCGACTCGGGCTGCGGCTGGCCCGCGTTCTCCAAACCGATCGATTCCGAGGCGGTGCGCGAGCTGATGGACACGAGCCACGGCATGGTGCGCTCGGAGGTCCGCAGCCGCGCGGGCGACAGCCACCTGGGACACGTATTCGAGGACGGGCCCAAGGACAAGGGCGGCATGCGCTACTGCATCAACGGGGCCGCCCTGCGCTTCATCCCCGTCGCGGACCTGGAACGGGAGGGCTACGGGGCTTTCAAAAAACTTTTCGAGTAAACCACGCCGAAAAAGGCGTTTGACGTCCGGGTGGAGCGCCCTATCGGTAGCGGCGCTTCACCCGGACGTCCCAGTAGAGGGTCCCCTTGAGGATGCGGACGTCGCTGCGGATCAGGCCGTTCTCGGAGCGCTTCTGCAGAACCTCGCGGACCCGCGCCCTCCCCTCGACCCCGCAGTCCTGGAAGAAGCGCTCGTAGCGTTTCAGGAGGGCTTCCGCATCCAGCTCGAAGGTCTCCCTGCGCGCGTGGACCTCCATCTGCGGACAATAGCCCTCCTCCCAGAGGAGGTCCCACAACAGCTTCATCCGGTCCGCCCCATTGTGCGGGTCGTTTCGGACATCCCAGCCCACCGCCCCGAAGACCTCCGCCTTCACGTCGTCCCGCTCCTCCAAAAAACGGTCGATCATGCACCAGCCCCTGGAGCACGCGCACATCCGGCGCAGGCTCTCCAAGTCCTCGACGGCGGGGGACATCGCGGCAAAGACAAGGTCGAACCCCGAGGAGAGCAGCGCCTCCATGGCGGCATCGGGGTTCTTGAAGTCGCCGGCCCGGAGGACGACGTTGCCGTACCGTTTCAGGTTCTCGGCCGCGAACTCCAGCATTCGGCTGGAGACGTCCACGCCCACCGCCTCACCGACCTGCGGGGCGAACGTCCCGAGATGGCGCCCCACGCCGCATCCGACGTCCAGAACCCTGCCCTCCGGCTGAAGCGCTCCGATCCGCTTCAGGATAGCCAGAGCGGGATCCTTCTCCAAATTCCAGCCGTGCCCCGCGACCCGGTGCTGAAAATCCTCGGCCGACTCGTCCCAGTAAGTCTTGGCGTCCTTTTCCATCATACGATTCACTCCTCTTTGACTTTTTGCCTGGGGGGTTCCCCCGGGACTCCTCACGATTATTCCCGAGCGGCCGTATCCCGCCGCTCCGTCTCCTCTTTGGCAACATCCCGTCCCCCTCCCGCGCGCAGAGCATGGCAGCGCTCGAGGAACGTGTCGAAATGCCGCTTTCTGACGGCGATATCCCTCTCCCATTCCTCGAGGTCCGCATATCCGGACTCCGTGAGACGGTACTCCTTCTGAGGCTCCCCCCGCTCGGGAAGGACCCAGGAGAAGGCCAGAGCCCCCTCCTCGACAAGCGTATGAAGGCAGCGGTATACCGTGGAGGAGTCCCGTTTGAATCCCGGGAACGCCTCGGCGAGGCGCTGGCATATACGCCTCCCGTATCCGCCTTCCTCCGCTACCAGAAGCAGGATGAACGCACACAGGTGCCTGTGCCCGCTGCGCTCGAGAATCCCCACATCGATCTCCTCCCCTTTTGAAGTCCCTGTCTGCATACATATGTGCACAGTGTATTATAGTGCGCTATGCATATCGCGTCAATTCCCTGGCTGTTGACACGCGTTTCTGGGTCCCCAAATCTACAGTTTGCGATAGCCTTATGAAGAATAAAGTACGTTGTTTATAATGGTCCCTATCTAGAAGGCCACTATACATCCCTATTAAGCTATTTTGTCATGAGGTGTAAAAAACCGACGGCTTGCGCTCCTCCCTTTTAGAAGAAGCGCAAGCCGTTTTGTCGAAAAAACATTCCTGTTTATCAATTCCCCTTCATGATGCCGCCGTCGACGTTAAGCACCTCCGAAGTGATGAAACTCGCATAATCGGAGACTAAAAAAACGATCGCATTCGCAATTTCTTTGGGGTCAGCGAGCCGTTTCAGCAAAATCGAATCCACGACTCGTCGCCGATCGTCTCCCGTAAGCCCGGCAATCATGGGAGTATCGGTCGCCGAGGGACAGACAACGTTGACATTCACTCCAAAGGGGCCAGCCTCACGCGCCAACCCCTTCGAGTAGGAAATGACGGCGGCCTTCGAGGCACCGTATATCAGATTGCCGAAAAATCCCCCTCCCGTCTTGGCCGCGACGGACGAAACATTGACGATCTTTCCATACCTTCGTTCCATCATTCCGGGCAGGATCGTCTGACAACAAGTAAAAACCCCCTTCGCATTGACGCTCATGACACGATCCCAATCTGCCTCGTCACATTCCGCAAAAGGCTTGGAGAGGACGATGCCTGCACAGCAGACAAGGATATCGATCCTTTTCCAGAGGGCAAGGATCTCATCCCTTCCTTCTTTCACCGCTCTCATACTCGTAATATCCGTTTTGAATGCCTTTGCCGAGCCGCCCTGAGAGACGATGGCAGCACATGTCCGTTCGGCTTCCCCCTCCAAAACATCAAGGATCGCGACCCGAGCTCCCGCAAGAGCGAGCGTCGAAGCAACCGAAGCGCCGATCCCCCTGCTCCCTCCCGTTATCACAGCTACTCTGTCTTTGAAATCGAATGTCATCAAGACCACCTCCCTGAAAAATTTGCGTCTGCCGTTTCGATATTATTTGAAAAATTGAGGGAGCCACAGAGAAAATTCGGGAACGTACGTTATCAGTATCAGGATGCCCAGCCCCGCGGCGAAGAAGGGGATGGTCTCGACCAGCGAGCGTTCGATGCGCTCTCCCGCGATGTCATTCCCCAACAGGAGAGCCGCTCCAACAGGGGGAGTCAGCAGCCCCAGACAAAGGTTGAAGGACATAACCACTCCAAATTGGAGAGGGGATACCCCAACCCTGGTGACCAGGGGAACCAAGATCGGGATAAGGATGACAAGAGCGGCGTTGGCCTCCATAAGCATTCCGACGATCAGAAGCAGGAGGTTCACCAGCAGAAGGATCAGATATTTATTTTGGGTCAGGCCCAGGATTGCGGCGGACAGGGCTTCCGGAAAACGTGACGTCACGATAACCCAGCTCGAAGCCTTGGATGCCGCTAGGATGAAAAGGATTGTCGCAGTTGCTATGGCCGACTCGCAGAGGATGGGGTGCAACGCCGAGAGCCTGAGATCGCGGTGCAGAACAACCCCGACCACCAGAGCATAGAGGACCGCCAGGACCGAAGCCTCCGTGGGGGTGACGATCCCGGAGAAAATGGCCCCCAAGATAATGACGGGCATAACAAGCGCCCAGATTCCTTCTTTGGCGGCCTTCAGGGCAGTCCCTTTGGGAGCCCTTTCGTGCCTTGGAAAGTCGCGTTTTTTTGAGATCAGATATGCCGTGAGGCAAAGGACTCCGCCAAGGAGAATCCCCGGGACAACGGACGCGAGAAACAGGTCGCCGATGGACATCGACAGCGCGGCTCCGTAGACGATGAGGCATATACTGGGCGGGATAACGGGACCGCAGACCCCAGAGGAGGCTGCCACGGCCACGGCGAAACTTGGCGGATAATTCTCCCGCTTCATTGCAGGAATCGTGATACCACCTATAGCCGCAACTGTAGCAACCGCCGAGCCTGATATCGCCGCAAAGAACATGGAAGCGACAACGGTAACCATCGCCAGGCTACCCGACACCCAGCCGATAAGGGCATTGCAGAAGCGAATTAACTTCTGGTTGATCCCCCCGGCCGTCATCAGGTTGCCCGCCAAAATGAAGAAGGGGATGGCCATGATGGGAAAGGAATCGATCCCGGAAAAAAACTGCTGGGGGATCAAGATCAAAGGAAAAGATCCTGAATACAGGAGGGCCAGGAGGGTCGCCGAACCGAGCGCATAGCCGATGGGCATGCCCAAAAGGCTCAGAACCAGGATGGCGCCGATCAGTACACCATGCATGATTAAACCGCCTCCTTCGAAGCAGCGGGAAGGGATCCCCCTGCCAATCTAAGGAGGATATCCTCGACGGAGAAAAGGATCATGAAAAAGGCGCCGACAGGGATAGCCAGATAGATGAAGGCCATCGAAATTTCGAGCCCCGTAGAATTCTGGTTCATGGTAAAAGAGAGAAGCTCGCTCCCTTTCCAGCCAAGGACTAGAAAAAAGAAGACGGCCAACAACCGTGTCGTCATCGCAACAAGGTTTTTCAGGAGAACAGGCAGCTTTTCCACGATGAAATCGATGCACATGTGGCGTCCGCGTCGCGCACCGAGAGAGGCCGCCAACATGACGAGCCAGACGAAGGCATAACGCGCCAGTTCCTCCGACCAGGCATTGGCCTTGGAAAAGATGTAACGCAACACAATTTGATAGGCTATGGACGCGACCATCACGACAAAAAGACACGATGTCGCAAGCCTCAGGATCTTTTCAAGGAAATCAAGCACTCTGGTAAAGATGCGCACGAGAACACCTCCTGCCTTTTTCACTCATGAATACGGGCGGCAGACGCAAACTTCCTGAGATAACCCAAACACCGCTGAAATCAGCCAAAACTCAAGAAGCGGCGTCCGCCCCGTATCCGAGTCAAGTTGCCCTTACCTTACGGCATTCACCTCTTCGACCAAGTCCTTCAAGTCGGGGAACAACTCGACGATCTCCGACACCCGCTCCCGGAGCGGAGCAGTATCAATGGCAACCACTTCGACGTTTTTTTCCCTGAACTTCTGGATGTATTCTTGTTCCTGCTCTTCAGAGTAGGCCGTACGCCATTGGGCCACCTCATTGGCCGCCTCGATAAGAACTCTCTGTACCTCCTCGGGCAGGGCCTCGAAATAGGCCTTGTCGAAAATGAAGACGTCATTGCTCAGGACATGGCGTGTCTCAATCAGGAAGGGACAGAGCTCGTACAACGCGTAGCTGTAGCAGAAATCCAACGGGTTTTCCTGAGCGTCCACCGTGCCTTGCTGGAGCCCGGTATAGATCTCCGTCGCCGCCATCGGAGTCGGCGCGGCGCCCAGAAGCTCCCAGGTCTTCAGGTACATCTTCAACTGAGGGGCCCTGATTTTCAGCCCTCGAAGCTCTTCGAGACTGGAGAACTTCTTTTTGCTGGTGACGTAACGCGCGCCGCGGTACATGGGCCCAATCAACCGAAATCCTCCGGCGTCGCCGATCTTTTTCAGGAGCTGATCGCCAGTTTCGCTGTACCACACCTTCTTAAAGTGCTCAAAATCACGGTAGAGATAGGGAAACGGATCGATGCCAGCCAGCTTCGTGTATGGCTCCAGTGTCCCGATGCTCTCAATCACCGCATTTACGATCCCCGGCTTCAGCCCCTCGATCGTCACCCGCCAGTCCCCCAAGGTACCTCCGGAAAAAACCTCGACGACGACGTTACCCTGAGTTTTCTCCTTGACCAATTCGGCGAACTTGACGCAGGCCATGTCTCGAGGATCCCCTACGGGAGCGACGTTGGCCAGTCTTACCGTCACAGGGCCGGCCCACAAGGGGGCGCTCCACAGAAAAACGAGGAAAAATACAACGACAACGAACAATCCCTTTTTCATGAAAACCAGCCTCCTTCGAAATAAGCCATGACGTTTAGGCACATAGTTACCTTGTGCCCGCCAACCAACCACTACCTCTCTTCCGGTTTCGAGCAACCCCAACACTCACGTCCAAGTCTGAAGCATCTTGCGGCCGTGGTTCCCTCTACTCCGGCGGGAAATGAATGGCCTGTCCCCATGTGGCCATCGCCGCCTCGGGGAAGGCCTCCGAGACAGTTGGGTGCGGGTGAATGGTGGAGATCAGCTCCTCGAGCGTCGCCTCCAAGCGAAGCGCCAAGCCCCCTTCCGCAATCATATCCGTCGCGGGGCCACCAATCATGTGAACGCCCAGCACCTCGTCATATCGCTCGTCCGAGACGATCTTGACCATCCCAGCCGCATCGTTCGTAATGATGCTCTTGCCATTTCCCGCCAGAGGGAAACGCCCAACCTGGACCGTGTGCCCGCGCTTTTTTGCCTCCTCCTCGCTCAGCCCTACGGAGGCCACGGCCGGAGAGGTATAGATGGCACTGGGCACAGTCCTGTAATCCATATGGACTTTATGCCCGTCCTCCAGCAGGATATTTTCCGCTGCAACCTCGCCTTCGCGCTCGGCCACATGCGCCAGCATGATTGGGCTGGTGCAGTCCCCCACCGCATAGACGCCCGGCACGCAAGTCTCCATCCGTGCATTCGTGACCACACGTCCGCGCTGAACCTCCACGCCGATCTCCTCCAGGCCCAGGCCCCGCGTCACGGGGCGCCGGCCCGTAGCGACCAACACCCGCTCGGCTGAGAGGCGCTTCATCTCCCCGCCCGCATCGACCTCCAACACATAACCATTCCCATCACGCGCGACACGACCCAGGCGTGCCCCCGTGTAAATGGACACTCCACGCCCCTCGAGAGACTTACGCAGGATCCCAGCTATCTCCGCATCAACGTTCGGAAGGATCTGGGGCAACATCTCCACAATCGTAACCTCCACGCCAAACGCTGCGAAGACGGAGGCGAACTCCACTCCGATGACGCCTCCGCCCGCAATGGCGATACTGCGAGGCAGGGACTCCAGAGACAGAGCCCCGTCGCTCGTAAGGATTCCGGGCAAGTCCAAACCCGGAACGGGCGGCATCGATGGCTCGGACCCCGACGCAACGATAATGGCGTCCGCCTCGAGACGACGACCCTCCACCTCCAGGGCACGAGGCCCTGCCAGACGGGCGGTTCCTGAGATCAACGTCACTCCGTTGGCCTTCAGGAGGCCGGCTACGCCTTCAACCATGTAGTCCACGACATCCTGCTTGCGCTTCAGGATCGCGCTCCAGTCAAAGCGGGGAGTATCGGCATAAATACCGATCGTCGGCCCCTCCTCCCGGATCGCGGTATAGAGCTCGGCGGCGTGAAGGAGAACCTTTGTGGGTATACACCCCACATTCAGGCAGGTACCGCCCGGCCGTGCACGTTCGATAACCGTCACCGAGGCACCCAGCTGCGCCGCGCGTATTGCGGCAACATATCCGCCGGGGCCACCCCCGACGACGAGGACTCTTTTCTTCACGAAAAACACTCCTTCGTTTCAAAGGGAAGCCATCTCAAGGACGATGGCTTCGCCCCTCAATCCCGTCACAATCAAATAATCGGCAGGTTACGAATCGTGTCGACCCTGTACGGGCCTCCAATATTTCATCGCTTCAAGCTTTCAGCATCGGAGCCGCTGGCCCATGGAACCTCGAAGCCGACGTCCTTCATCTACAACAGAAACAACTCGGGATTCTCGATGAGTTCCTTCAGCTTCGCCAGCAGCGCCGCGGCATCGGCACCGTCGAGCAAACGATGATCCGCGCTCAGGCAGAAGGAGGCAATGGGGCGGACAACGACCTCCCCCTCCACGACCACCGGTTTCTTCCGGGTCGAACCGACCCCGAGAATTGCGGCCTCCGGCGGGTTGATAATCGGAGTGAAGTTGTCGATCCCTGACATTCCCAGATTGGAGAGGGTGAAGGTCCCGCCCATGGTATCGTCCGGGGTCAGAGCGCCGCAGCGCGCCCGTTCCACCAAGTCCACGCGGGTCTCTGCAATCTCTTTGAGCCCCTTGTTCTGGACCTCCTTGATGTTGGGGACAATCAGTCCGCCCGGCAACGCGATGGCCAGTCCGATATTCACCGAGCCGTGCAGCACAAATCCAGTGATCCGCCCTTCCTCGACCTGCACCGAGGCGTTGGCCATCGGAGTTTCCGCCAGGAGCTTGGCACAGAGCTTCATCAGGATGTCGTTGACCGAGATTCTGACGCCGCCCTTCATCCGATCATTCAAACGCTTACGCAGCGCCTCCAGCTCGCTCATATCGACATCGACGAAGTAGTTGACCGCAGGGATGGTGTTAACGCTCTCAAGCATCCGCTCCCCGATGATCCGGCGCATCTGCGTGGCGGGAATGACACGATCGTTCTCGCCCAGGCCCATCGAAGCGATAGACGCTACCACGTCGGCCTTCATCAGGCGTCCCGAGGCTCCAAGCGAAGCGAGATCCAATCCCGCTTCCCGCGCCATCCGCGAAGCGACGGGTGAAGCCTTGGCGGTACCCCTTTCCTCAGCATCCAGGACATCCCGCGAAACCACCCAGCCACGCGGGCCCGTTCCCTGTATGGCGGAGAGATCCATCCCCTTTTCCCGTGCCATCCTCTTGGCCTTCGGCGACGCGGCGACGGGACCGGATGCGGAGGCCTGAGCAGCAGGGGCCGGCGCCCCGACAGGACGGGGAGTCGCTGCGGCAGACGCTGCCTTTGGAGATTCAGGGGCAGCGGGAGATCCCGTCGCTTCCGCGGGGACCGCCTCCCCTGCGGCCCCCAGGTATCCGATCGTTCCCCCGACAGGGACATCGACTCCCTCCTTGACGGTAATCGCAAGCAGGACGCCGTCCGCCGGACTCTCCGAGTCCACCGTCAACTTGTCCGTGGCAACGACAAAGAGGATCTCCCCCTTCTTTACCGTGTCGCCGACCTTCTTCTTCCATTCCTTGACCGAGCCGCTGGTCATGGTGAGTCCCAGCTTCGGCATCGTGATTGCAGTAGCCATGATACGCTCCTATAGAATCTTCCGGACAGCGTCGTAGATCGTGTCCGCACTCACTTTATAGGCCTGCTCCAGGGGACGGGCGAACGGCACGGGGGAGAAGGGCGCCCCTACGCGAGCGATCGGCGCGTCCAAGTACTCCAGGCCCTCCTCGCAGATCGTCGCCACGACCTCCGCTGCAAAGCCGCCCTGTTTGACGGCCTCCTGGGCGACACAAAGCCGTCCTGTCTTGGCTACGGACTTCAGGACCGTCTCCTTGTCCCACGGGGAGATCGAGCGCAGGTCTATCAACTCCACACTGACGCCCTCGGCAGCCAGCCGATCCGCGGCTTTGGCCGCATGGTGCATCATCATGGAGTAGGAGACGATCGTCAGGTCCGTACCCTCCCGATCGATACGGGCCTTGCCTATCTCTACAAGGTGTTCCCCCTCCGGCACATCGCCTTTCATGGGGAACAGTCCTTTGTGCTCAAAATAAATGACGGGGTTCTCGTCACGGATAGCGGCCTTCAGCAACCCCTTGGCGTCGGCGGGGTTGGAGGGGATGACCACCTTGAGCCCCGGGATATGGGCAAACCACGCCTCAACGGTCTGTGAGTGCTGGGCTGCGGCTTGATTGATGATTCCATCGGGCGCCCGGAGCACCAGCGGCACGGATTTCTGCGCACCGAACATGTAATATACCTTGGCCATCTGGTTAAAGACCTCGTCCATACACACTCCGATAAAGTCCGCGAAATGCATGTCCGCTACGGGGCGCATCCCGGCCAGGGCAGCGCCTACCGCAGAACCTATGATGGCCGTCTCGGAGATGGGCGTATCCCGAACGCGCTCCAGCCCGAACTTGTCGGGAAGGCCTCGGAACTGCCCGAAAATACCGCCCTGCCGGGCAATGTCCTCCCCCATGACGAACACGCGCTCGTCGCGGCTCATCTCCTCATCCATGGCCTCCAGCGTCGCCTGGGAAAACGTGATGTTCTTCACAGTCATGATCTCTCACACCTCGAATCAAGCATATATCCCGGTCATCAGTTCGGAAGCATCCGGTTCCGGGGACTCCTTAGCGAACTTGAGCGCGGCGGCGATCAGGCCATCCACCTTCTCCTCCATGGACTTCAGGTCATCGGCAGTGTAGACCTTCTCCGCCAGCACCCGTTTCTTGAAGGCCTCGATGGGATCACGCTCTTCGATATTTTTCTGGACCTCCTCGCGCGTCCGATACCTCTCGGGGTCCCCCACGTAGTGCCCCTTGACGCGGTAGGTTTTGCATTCCAGGAAAGCAGGTCCATTCCCGGCACGGATGTGCTCGACAAGTTTCCCTGCCGCTTCATAGACGGAGAAAACGTCATTGCCATCGACGATGAGCGCCGGCATGTCGTAGCCGTAGGCCCTGCGGGATATGTCCGCCACGGAGGTCGCCGTCAAATAGGGCGTAGTGGAAGCGTACTCGTTCATCTCACAGACAAAAAGGAGCGGCAGTTTCCAGACGGAGGCGAAGTTGGCCGCCTCATGGAACGTTCCGCGGTTGCTCGCGCCGTCGCCAAAGAAGACGACGGATATGTCCTTGCGTTTTTGCATCTTCTGTGCCAGAGCCGCCCCGGCCGCCAGGTTATACCCACCGCCGACAACGCCGTTGGCCCCCAGCATCCCCACGCTGAAATCGGCGATGTGCATGGACCCGCCCTTTCCCTTACAACACCCCGTTTTCTTGCCATATATCTCGGCCATCATGCGATTCAGGTCCGCACCCTTGGCCACCGTGTGGCCGTGTCCACGGTGTGTGCTCTCGATATAGTCCTTGTCGGTCAGGTTCGCCATAACGCCTGTGGCGATGGCCTCCTCCCCGATGTAGAGGTGAACGAACCCCGGGATGTTTCCCGCCAGGAAATTTTCCTCCACGGAACACTCGAACTTTCGGATCTTGAGCATCGTCTCGTAGAAGAAATCGAGCCGTCCCCTGTCGTAATCCTTCAGGGGCACCTGTGCAGACATTTTGGTGATATTCGGTGCATCCATTCTTGAACAACCTCCCTCGTAGAATAAGTAACGTGGAAGTGATACCAGGGCTGGTAAACTACTTCCAGT
>NZ_CAUUGJ010000017.1:0-29516 GCF_963544685.1 uncultured Fretibacterium sp.
CGATCACAATCTTCCCGATGTTGACCTGGACAACGTTCAGGAGAACGTCATGGCCGCTCTTGATGAGGCCGCAACGGAGGTGAAGGTACTGCACGGCGCGGCGGCGGAGAAGGAAAGCGCCGCTTCCGAAGCGAAAAGCAAGGCGCTCGGTGCCGCCAAGGCCGTTCTGGGACCTCGGGTTCTCGTCACGGACGCCCAGGCGGGCAGGAGCTACAGGGGAAAAATCATCGCCATGACCGATACCCACGCCATTCAGAGGATCTCGGAGAATCAGGCGGTGCTGCACGAGATCGGGATCATGGCGCGGGAGGCCGCTCTGGAGGTCGGGAGCGACGTGTCCGTCACCCTTCACAAAAACGGAAGCTCGACGGTGAAGGCCAGGTCCGAGGAACGGGCGGAGCAGGAGCGCCAGAACGAGAGGGAGGCACGGCGCTGATGCCCAGGAGCATCGTCGGGGGCAAGGCCTTTTCCCTGAGGCGCACCCCCTCGAGACAGGGGCTCAGAACGTTTTTGGTCCTTCTGGCCGGGGTCTGTCTGGCCATGCAGGCGGCCACGCAGTACATCGCGTGGTCGCTCGACTTCCACAGTGCGCTCGGTCCCCCGCTCTTTCGGGTTGCCGATTGCCCGATATACCCCTTTTACCGGGGGATGAACTGGCTCCGGATTCTGCTCGGCGCCCCCGCCTCCGCGGAGCGGAACGTGACCCGGATGGGGATGCTGATTTTTGCGGGCGGGTGTCTCGTCTCCGTCCTCCTGGCACGGCTCTGCCGGGGCGGCAGGCGCAATGCCGCCGAGATCCTGCACGGGTCCGCGCACTGGGCATCGACAAAGGACGTCGTGGCGGCCGGCCTGCTCTCAAAAAACAGGAAGCCTCTGAAGGAGGGCGTCGTCGTGGGCGGCATCGTCGTCGGCGGCCTTCTGAAGAAAACCCTGATGCTGCGCCACAACGGAAGGGAGCACGTCCTCTGCTTCGCCCCGACGAGGAGCGGAAAGGGAATCGGCCTGGTCCTGCCCACGCTGTTGGACGGCTGGAGGCAGAGTGCCTTTATCCTGGACATCAAGGGAGAGAATTTCGCGTTGACGTCGGGCTACAGGAAGCGGGAGCTGGGACAGAAGATCCTGCGGCTGGACTTCACGGACCCGACGGCGCTCGAGGGGCATACGGGGGCCACGTTCAACCCTCTGGAGGAGGTGTTGCCGGACTTCCGGTTCCGGGACGGCGTCCCCCCCGACCTCGAACGCGAACGGACCTTCGAGCTCGTCCCCTCGGGGACGTATGTCGAGACCGCGACGATCCAGCAGATCGTGTCCATCGTCGTGGACCCTCACGGAAAGGGCCTGGAGGACCACTGGGCGAAGACGGCATCGTCCCTGATGCTCGGCTGCATCACGCACCTTCTGTACAAATTCCGGCTCGAGGGTCGGGGGTGCCCCGGAATGGCCGACGTCCTCTCCGAGCTCTCGAGGCCGGGCGAGGAGTGGCAGGATGTGGTCCAGGCGTGGCAGTCCTATCCCCACCTGGGGATCCGTGCGATCTCCGACCGGAACGGGGAGGAAAAGCTCGTCCCGCTCGTGCATCCCATCGTGGCCGAGGAGGCCCAGACCATCCTCTCGAAACCCGCAAAGGAGGCGGGAAGCGTTCTGTCGACCGTGGTGTCCAACCTGGCGCTGTTCCGGGACCCGGTCATCGCCCGGAACACCGGCAGGAGCAGTTTCCGGATCCGGGACCTGATGCACAACGACAGCCCCGTCAGCCTCTACCTGATCGTGAACCCGAATGACCAGCTTCGCCTGACCCCGTTGACGCGCCTCATCATCACGCAGATCGTCTTCAACCTGGTGCAGAAGATGGATTTTCGGGACGGCCGGAGCGTCGAGGGGTACCGGCACCGGCTGCTGCTGCTCCTGGACGAGTTCCCTTCCCTGGGGCGCATGGAGCTCTTCGAAAGGGCCCTGGGCTTCATCGGCGGGTATGGCCTGAAGGCGTATATCATCGTTCAGGACCTGTCGCAGCTCTATAAGGCCTATACGAAGGAGGAATCCATCCGAGCGGGGTGCCACATCCAGGTCGCGTTCGCGCCCAACACGCAGGAGACGGCGGAGTATCTGTCCCGAATGCTGGGTCAGGTGACGGTCCCCGTCAAGAGGTACAGCGAAAGCGTGACTCAGGGAAAGAGGACGGTATCGGTCAGCCTCCACGAGGAGAAACGTGCGCTTCTCGACGATCAGGAGTGCCGCAGCATCCCCGGCCTGAAGAAGAACGGGGACGGCGATGTGACGGAGCCCGGCGACATGCTGATCCTGCCGACGGGGTTCCCGCCGATATACGGGCGGCAGACGCCGTACTTCATGGACGCCGAGATGGACCGCCGGTCGAGGATACCGGCCCCGGAGACGAGCGATGTCCTCCTGTAGGGGAAGGGAGAATGCCTGTTACGGAGCGCTCCTGGCGGCGTGCTCGGCTCTTGTGGGGTACTTTTCCCTGACCTCGGGGGCACGATGGCCCGTCCTGATGTTGAGCGTCCCCGTCCTCTGGACCCTGGCGCCGTCGCGCACCGCCGCCTTCTGGGTCGCGTTCGCCTACACGCTCGCCGTCTCCCGCGGCCTCGCCCCGGGCGCGGCGGTCTTTCTCTCCGAGACCCATACCGCCGCCGATGGAATCGTCCTCTGGATCCTGATGTCGCTGGGGCCCTCCGTCCCGTTTTTCGCCTTCTGGCATGGAGGGCGTCTGGGCAAGTGCCTGGGGTTCCTGGCGGCCAATCTTGCGGCCTTCCTGCTGCCTCCGCTGGCCCTGGTGGGGATCATGGCGCCCTGGATGGGGACCGGATGCCTCTTCCCCGGATGGGGATGGTGGGGGCTCCTCGCCCTGATGGGGATTTATTTCTTCTGTGCGCTCTTCCGCCCGTTTGCCTGCGGGTTCCTGCTGCTGCTTCTGCTGCTGGGCTGCCTGGGTTGGGCGGAGCTGAAGCCGCCCACCCTGCCGGAGGGCTTCATGGCCGTCGACACCTCGTTCGGGCGTATGGGGAGCGGGAGCTTCGATTTCCGGAACGACTTCGAACGTGCCCGGATGGTCTTCCGGAGACTGAACGAGCTGAACGTCGCCTCCTCGGACGCCGAGTATGTCGTCCTTCCGGAGACGATTGCCGGGCGGCTGAATGCGACGGGGCTGGCGCTTTGGCACCGGGAGCTGCGTCCTCTCCTGAGGTCCGGGCAAAAGGTGCTTCTCGGTGCCGAGCTCCCCACGGAGGATGGGCGCAGGTACGACAACGTCGTCCTTCTGCTGGGCGACGACACGGTTCTGTCCGTCCGGCAGCGGATCCCGGTACCTTACTCCATGTATCGTCCCTTCTCGGGAACGGGCGCGAACCTGCACCTCTTCGACGAGCCGTCGGGAATCCTCCGTCTCCCCGACGGCCGAAAGGCGGCGGCAATCGTCTGTTATGAAGGGCACCTGTCCCTGCCCTGCCTGCTCTCTTTCCTTCATTCCCCCGATCTGCTCCTGTGGGTGGGCAACCAGTGGTGGTGCCGGGACACCTCGCTTCCCCTGATCCAGGAGCACAGCGTGGGGCTGTGGGCACAGCTTTTCGGAGTTCCCGTCGCCGCCTCCCAGAATCGGTAGTTTACTGATGATCCTGCCGGATTCGGGATTGATATAATGACGGCAAAGTCCGATGTTCTCACTAATATCACCTGATAATTCCCCTTTTCTGTCGGGAGGCCATGATGACTTCGGATGCTCTCCAGCTCTACCTGGAGGAGATCGGTAAAATCCCTTTATTGGCGGATTCGGAGGTTATCGAGCTCGCCCGGCGTCTCGAGGGCGGGGACCCCGACGCGCGGCAAAGGCTCGTGAACGCCAACCTGCGCCTTGTGGTCGCCATCGCGAAACGCTATCAGGGCCGGGGCGTCCTGCTGGAGGACCTCGTCCAGGAGGGAAACCTCGGGCTGATTCGTGCCGTGGAGCGGTTCGACTACCGCCGCGGCTTCAGGTTCAGCACCTATGCCGCCTGGTGGATTCGCCACAGAATCACCCGGGCGATAGCCAACCAGGGCCGGACGATCCGGCTCCCCGTGCATATTGTCGATCTCGTCAACAAAATTTCCCGGGTAAGCACCCAGCTCACTCAGACCCTGGGACGGGAGCCCGACGACGGGGAGGTCGCGGACGAGATGGGGCTCTCCGTCGAGGAGCTTCTGGAGATACGGGCGACGGCATCGGCGCCCCTGTCCCTGGAGATGCCGCTGGACGGGAACGACGGCGATGAGGACGAGATGGGCGAGCTGCTGGAATCCCATACCGTCGGACGGCCGGACGAGAGGCTGGCCGACAGGATGCTGCGGGATCGGGTCCGCGAGATGATGGGGACTCTTTCCCTCCGCGAGCGCGAGGTTTTGTCCCGCCGTTTCGGCATCGGCATCCGCCGATACACGCTCGAGGAACTCGAGGCCGAATTCGGCATACCCTGCGAGAGGCTCTCTCAAATCGAGGCTCAGGCCCTGCGCAAACTGAGCCATCCCAGCCGCGGACTGAATCTATTGAAGGACATGTAAATCGAAGAGGGCTCCGAACGATTCGCGTTCACCCGTTTGTCGATACGGCGTGAGACTGCCGAAAATCCGAGGGACTGAAAGACATTCCGTACGGCGGAGGATTGTACTGAAGAAGGGAGTTATCTGTTGCGCATGTTCCTGACGTTCGGGGAGATGCGCTTTCCTTTTTTGTGGCGGTAGACGTATTCGCACAGGGTGTGCTCCGAGATCTCGAAGCCGTAGTGTTCCCTCAGGAAGCGGACCTGCTCCTTTCTGCTCCGGATCCCGCCGGCCTCCAGTTTTTCGAGACACGCGAAGAGGTCTTCGGGGTCGACGTTCCCATCCAGGCCGAACCCCTTGCAGGTCAGATTGTTGAAGAACTCGCAGTCGAGACAGCCGAACTTCATTCCGGCTATTTCGGGGGTCGGGGCCGTGACGGGTTCGAAGAGTCCGAACGGACAACGGAAGAGGAGTTCCTTTTGTCCCGTCCATTGGAAGAGGAGCCGGCTACTGATTTTCAGAGCCCGGCAGATCCGGTCGCAGGATGTCCCGTCCTCCATCTCTTCCCCGGCAACCTGGGCCAGGACCTTGCGATACTCCGCCTCGTCCCTTTCCCTGAAACCGCTCAGAAGCTTTTCCCGAATCCCCTGGATTCCCATCAGTTCCTGTATCGTCTGGTCCTTTCGGAACAGGGTTGCGTCGGACTCCAGCAGCTGCCTTCTCAGTTCCACAGCCTCCTTCTGTAGGATTGCCGGAGAAAAGTCGACGGCTCCGATCACGGCATTCCCTGACCCGAGCAGCGACTCCGCGTCGATGCCGGTCAGCTGCGAGATGCTTTCGAAGATCTCCAGGCTGGGTCTTCGTTCCCCATTTTCGAGCTTCACGTAGTAGGTGTGGGAGACGCAGAGATGTGCGGCAACCTCCTTCCTCGTCAGGTGGTTTTGTTGGCGCCAGGCTTTCAGCAGGGCGTGATTGAAGGGCATCGTAAACCTCCTATGCACAAGGCCGTTTCGGCAGGAAGCGCTCAATAGCCCTCTTTTTCGTTTTTGCGGTTTTCGGAAAAAAACCTGAAGGTCCGGAGTTCCCGACACATTCTCCCTCAGCCGTCTCAGGGAACGGAGGCTGGAGGCGGCGGAAGTTATCCGACAGAACGTTGTCCTTCCGGGAGAACTTGCCGCCCCCTGTGATTATTGTAATGGAGGCATCCGGGGAAATTTTGCCGTGTCGTATTTTTTTGCGTCGGTAATGTTCCCGTCATTTTCAAAAAGAACGGTCCATACGGGAATCGACAGGCGCCTTTGTACAAATGGGGTATGGTGCCGAGGTACAGGTGGAACCCACTGCGGGGTCCTCTGTTTATCCTGTCCCTCCTCCTCTCCGTCTCATCGGATCCCCGCGTCCGCACCGGATGTCCCGGAACGGAGTTGCCTTTTTCGAGGCCCGCCCTCGCCGCCCCTTGGCTCAAAGACGCGGAAAAACGCCGCTATCCTGAGAACGAAGCGCGTGCAAAATCGCATCCCACACGAGGGAAAGGACGGTGTTGTCTTGGGCCTGGAGACCGTGGAACAGCAGGAACGGCTTTACGGAAAACTGCGGCGCGAGCTGGGGGCCGACGTGATGGACGCCCTGGAGGACGAGCGGACGCTCGAGATCTGCGTCAATGCCGACGGCCGCATCTGGGTCGAGCGGAAGGGCGAGCGCCTCCGGGATGTCGGCAGGACGCTCTCCTCCGCAAAGCGGCTGGCTGCGCTCGGCACCATTGCGGCCATGCTCGGTACGGAGGTGAACGAGGCCGCGCCCATCCTGGAGGGGCGGCTGCCCCTGGACGGTTCCCGCGTCGAGGGAGCCGTCCCGCCGGTGAGTCCGGACGGCCCCTCGATGAGCATCCGCAAGCACGCCTCGGCGATCTTTTCCCTTTCGCGCTACATCGAGGAGGGACGGATTCCCGAGAGGTGTGCGGATTATCTGCGGGACCGCATGCGGACCAACCGCAACATCCTGGTGGCGGGCGGCACCAGCTCGGGCAAGACGACCTTCGCGAACACCCTCATCCGGGAGCTGCTGGAGATAGCCCCCGAGGACCGGCTCGTCGTCATGGAGGACACGGTGGAGCTTCAGTGCGCAACGACGAACAAGCAGAGATTCGTGACCAGCGAGAACGTATCGATGCAGAAACTTCTCAAGACGGCGATGCGGTACCGGCCGGACCGGATCATCGTCGGCGAGGTGCGGGGGAAGGAGGCCCTGGACCTGCTGAAGAGCTGGAATACGGGGCACCCCGGCGGACTGGCGACCGTCCACGCCAACAGCGCGCCTTCGGCCCTGATCCGCCTCGAGCAGCTAATCCTCGAGACGAGTCAAAATCCCATGAGCACGTTGATTGCGGAGGCCGTCGACGTGGTCGTGTTTATGGATAAACGCGGAAAGGCGGGAAGACAGGTGACGGAGATCATCGAGGTCACGGGATTCAGGGATGGGAGGTATGTCTACGACTGTATCTACGGCAGGAGCGGGAGGAAAGACAATCTGAGATCGAAGGAGACGGGAATCGAATGAACAGGAGAAGAACCGTACTTTTAGCAGGCTTGCTGGTCCTGGCGGCACTCTGCGGCGCCGCGGACGCGAACACGTCGAACGTCCTGCCCTGGGACGGCACGATGAAGATCATCGCGGACTCCCTCACGGGGCCCGTCGTCTATGCCCTCGGCCTTCTTTTCATCGTCGCGGGCTTCGTCGGCGTGGCCTTTGCCGGGGCCGAGATGAGCGGCTGGATCCGCTGGGTGTCGATAGCGGCCATCCTTCTCGGGATGGTGGGAGCGGCTCCGAACGTCCTGAACACCTTCGGGGTGAAGACGTTCCTGGTGCCCTGAGGCGCTGCGGGAGATGGAAGGGAACCTCCGGGTCGTCCCCATCCACCGGAGCCTGACGCGTCCGCTGCTGGTGATGAGCTGCGAGAGATTCCTGTTCCTCATGCTGGGCATGGTGTCCACGCTGCTGGGGTTCAGCGGCATCTCGGGGAGCAACCTCCCCAACCTGATTGCTGGGTTCGTCGTCTTTTTCGTCGGACGTGAGCTCCTGGTGTACATGGCGAAGAAGGACCCCTGCATGTCGGACATCTTTCGGCGCAACTTCCGGTATCGGGCCGAGTACCCGGCGTGCAGCACGGTGGGATGCCATGACGTCCCGACGGCGAAACGATGGTAGTGCCGGGAGGTGAACGATGAGCGTCGTACATGCCATGAAGACCCGGCAGGAACTTGGATTCTCCGAGTACCTGCCCTACCGAACCCTTGTGACCGAGAAGGTCGTCGAGCTCAAGAACGGCGCTCTGCTGGCGGGGTTCCGGTACACGGGGCCGGATCTGGAGTCCGCCACCAAAGAGGAGATGGAGGCCCTCTCCGCCTACATCGGCCGGGCCTTCCTGCGTTTCGGGAAGGGCTGGATGGTCCACGTGGAGATGCTGCGCAAGGCGGCGGGCGGCTACCCCGAGGGGGACTTCGAGGAGCCGACGAACCTGCTGATCGATCTGGAGCGGTACGCGTACCATCAGGCGGAGGGCGGGCATTTCGAGACCCGCCTGGCGATCTTCTTCACCTGCCTGCCGCCGCTCCTGGAACGCTCCGGGAAGCTCCGCAAGGCTCTGAACTTCGTCCTGGGCGAAAGCGACGAGGAGCAGGAACGGATCTTCGACAAAAACCTGGAGGCCTTCGAGGACAAGCTCGCCGAGTTCGAGAACGTCCTGACCGCGAGCAAGCAGATCCGGCTCGCAAGAATGGGACTGGCTCCGGAGACGATGGACGGGGAGATCGTCCCGGTCTCGGAGCTGCTCCAGGCCCTGAACACCATCGTGAACGGCCGATGGCATCCGGTGCGCGTACCGTTGCCCGCTCCGACCTACCTGGACACCCTGCTGGCCAGGGACATGCTCGTCGGCAGCCCGCTCGTCTACGACAACCAATACGTGCTTCCCGTGTCCGTGATGGAGTACCCCCAGGGCAGCTTTCCCGGGATCCTTCACGCCCTGGCGCTGCTGCCCTTCGAGCTGCGCTGGAGCAACCGCTTCATCTTCACGGACCACAACGACGCGAGCGGGACTCTGTCGCGGCTGAGGAAGCGCTGGATGCAGAAGATCAAGGGGTTCGTCGCTCAGGTCTTCAACGTGACCAACGCGCCGGTGAACCTGGACGCCGCCTCGATGGTGAACGACATCGACGAGGCGGCGCAGCCCCTGGATTCCGGTATCGTAGCGTACGGGCACCACACCTCCGTGATCCTCGTGCGCGGCCCGGACTCGGAGACGGTGCACGCTCACGCCCGTGAGGCCATCAAGGCCTGCGAGTTCCGGGGCTTCTCGGCAAGGGCCGAGAACCGCAACGGCATGGAGGCGTTTCTGGGGTCCCTGCCGGGCAACGGCTACGAGAACGTCCGCCGCCCCATGATCAGCACTCTGAACTTCTCCGACATCATGGAGTCGACGACGGACTGGACGGGCGAGCCCTACTGTCCCTCCGCGCATTTCCCGCCCCGGAGCCCCGTGCTCCTGCAGGCGGCCACCATCGGCTCCACCCCCTTCAGGCTGAACCTCCACGACGGCGACGTCGGGCACACGCTCGTCCTGGGACCGACGGGCTCGGGGAAGTCGACCCTGCTGGCCCTCATCGCCTCGCAGTTCGAGCGGTACAGGGACGCCCGGATCTTTGCCTTCGACAAGGGGTATTCGATGTTCCCCCTCGCCTCCTCCTGCCTGAACGCCGCGCACTACGACATCGGTGCGGACGGGGACGGCATACGTTTCTGTCCGCTGGTGTCCCTGGATACGCCGTCGGAGCGCCAGGACGCTCAGGAGTGGCTGGAGGCGGCCGTCGTGCTCTCGCAGGACTCGCCCCCGAGTCCGGTACAGCGGGAGCTGATCCACGAGGCGCTTGTCAACCTCGCGAACACGACGAGGGATCCCTCCGAGAGGACCCTGACGCACTTCTGCGGGACCGTGCAGGACTCCGGGCTCCGCAGGCTGCTGCAATACTACACGGGCGACCGGCCCGGCGGGCTGCTTCTGGATGGAGAGAGCAACGACGTCCGGTATCGGAATTTTACGGTCTTCGAGCTGGACCGGGTCTGGAACCTGGACAGGAAGCTGGTCATGCCGATCTTCCTCTTCCTGTTCCGCGAGATCGAGAAGCGGCTGGACGCCACAGTGGAGGGCAGATACAATCCCCCGACCCTGATCGTCATCGACGAGGCATGGACCGCGCTCTCGCACGAGATGTTCCAGGCGAAGATCCAGGAATGGCTCCTGACGCTGAGGAAGAAGAACGCCGCCGTCGTGATGGCCACGCAGAACCTGAGCCATATCGTCGATTCCCCCATAAGGCAGACCATCCTGGACTCCTGCTTCACCCGCATCCTCCTGCCCAATCCCGGCGCGCGGAACGAGGACATGAGGGCGCTGTACATGGGGTACCTGGGGCTGAACGCCAAGCAGGTCGACCTCATCGCCTCGGCGGTGATGAAGCGGCACTACTACTATGCGGCGCCGAATTCGCGGAACTACCGGCTGTTCGACCTCGGGCTCCGGGACGTGGCGCTGTCCTTCGTCGGCGCCACGGGCAAGGACGACCTGAAGGCGATACGCGCCCTTCAGGCGGAGCACGGGAAGCTCTGGCCCGGATACTGGCTCCGGGCGCGGGGGCAGGAGTCCGCGGGAATCCTCTGGGAGGAGCGGTACCGCGAACGGGAGGAGAGGGAGGAGGCATGTCGATCCCATGAAGGATAGCCGGTTCCGCATCGAGGGGAAGCTGAAGGCGACCGTGCGGACGATGTTCCGCACGGGGCGCTCGGCGCGATACATCCTGCGGTACCTGCACGATGCGAGGAAGGAGTATCGCGCGATCGAGCTTGCGGACGTGGAGAAGCTGGCCGTCCCCAGGGAGGTGAACCTGGTTCACGGCCGCCCCGTGGCCCGGCTTCCGCTGCCCTTCGCTTTCAGGAGAAAGGTTCGCGCACTCGTCGACCTGGAGGGGCCGGAGAACGCCCTGAGGACCCTTCGGGACGACGGGTACACGGAACTGCAGCTCGAGGACATAGCGTATCTGAGGAAAGTAAAACGGAGGGGGGAGAAACGATGAGAGGGATCAGAATCATTGCACTGCTGCTCCTGACCGCTTACGGCTGCACGACGTTCGCGATGGCCGGAGGCGGGCTGAGCGGAGGGGCCACCGAGTTCACGCAGCAGCTGAACAACGCCGAGTTGGTCAAGGCGATAGAGAAGGCCCAGGAACAGATAAAGTTCCTGGAGGACCAGCTCCGGACCCTGGACAACGTCCTGAGCCTGGCCGACATCGACAACATGCTTCAGGGGCCGATGCAGATCTATTCGAAGGTGACGGGCATCTACGGAAGGGTCAAGGGGATTTTGGACAAGACCAGAGGACTCACCTACACGGTCGCGAACCTCGACGAGGAGCTCAAAAGGCGGTTCAAGAGCTATGGAGACATGGCGATGGCCAGCAACCGGGACTTCGCGGAGGAGAGCCGCTCGATAGCGGAGACTCAGATGGAGACGGTGCGCTCCACCTTGAAAGGAATCCACGTCGCTTGGGACCAGTTCCAGGACGACACGAAGACCCTGGAGCAGATTCAGGATGTTGCCAAAAGCGCCAAAGGACGCAATCAAATAGAGCAGGCGGGGAACCAGCTTCTGGGCTTCCTTGGAGAAGAGCTGATGCGGCTGCGGCAGATGACGATGATGCAGGCGCAGATGGCCGGAGTGGCTCTGGAGGCCGAACGGGCAAAGGAGGACGCCCGGCAGAAGCGTCTGGAGGCGTTCTTCAAGCCCGCCTCTCCCTCCGATGTCAAAGGTCCCGACTTCGAGAGCCTGGCGGACCTCTTTTAGAGGCGGCATGAGGACTTTACGTCTTGTCGGGGTGGCGGCGGGGATTCTTTTTGTCGTGCTCGTCGCCACCCCCGCTCCGGCGTCCGTGGCGGACGAGGCCCTGATCGAGCTGTTTTCGGAGATAGGGATGGCGACCCGGGACTGGATGAAAAAAGCGGCGGAGTACACGATGAAGATCCTGTGGTTCTCCTCGCTGATTGCCTTTGCCCTCGGCTGCAAAGACCTTCTCCTGAGTGGCGGGGTCACGATGGATGCCGTCCTGGCGCTGCTCGTCCGGTACGCCCTGTGGGTCGGCATCTCCGTCTGGATCCTCGAGCGGCCCGAGATCCTGATGCAGATCCCCAAGAGCCTGAAGCAGCTGGGGCAGCTGATTGGCGGGGAGTATGTCGGGCTCGCGTCCCTGCTGACGCTGTTCGCCAGGGTGACCTCGCCCATCGTCGAGTTCGCCGCCGGCCTGGGGTGGATGGATGTCGGCCTGATCGTCATCTGTGGGTTCCTGGTCTTCGTGATCAACTGCCTGTGCTTCATGATCATGACGACGGTCCTCTGCATCGAGATCGAGCTCGTCTTCATCTCCATCGGGGGGCTCTTCACCCTGGGCTTTTTCGTCCTGGGCTTCTTCAGGGATTATTTCATGGGGTACCTCAGGGCGCTGGTGCACGTTGGGGTCAAGCTCCTGCTCCTGTCGCTCCTGATGGGGCTGATCAGCAAAATCGTGGCGACCTGGCCGGCGCAGATAGCCGCGTATATCCAGGAGCCCAATGGGGTCTTCGTGTTCGTCGTGCCGCTGTGCTCCGCCCTCGTCGCCTTCTACATGATCGTGAAGTCCGTGCCGAACTACGCTGCGGCCATCATGACCGGCTCTGCATCGGCAAACAATAACTTCATGGCGGCCGTGGCGGCCGGTGCGGGGCTGGGCATGACCGTTTGGAACGCCTCGATCCGGGCGGCACGGACGATGACGGGGGCCGGGGAGCAGGTCCGGGAGGCGGCCAAAGCCTTCGGAAACGTGTCTCAGGCCCTCAGGGATACGGCCGCCGCCGAAGGCGGTCGTCCGGGAAACGTTGTGGGCCGGGCGGCCTGGGAGGCGTTCCGGACCCTGGCGGCGGGAGGGGACGGCGAGAAGGGCGCGAGGAGGATCTATGAAGAGCACAGGCTGGCCCGCGAGTTCGGCAGAGCGGGGGATGGCGGTGGAGCGGGCAGTTCGATGACGCCGGGAGGCGGTGCGTACCCCGACCGGAACATGGGGTTCGACCTCAAGACGGCCCAGGAGCGGTACATGGAGGAGATGAGGCGGCGCAACGCTCAGGCCGCCGGTATGCCGCCGCTCGACAGCGACGGGAAGAGAGGACGGAGCTGATGGCATGTTTTGGAAAGAAGTCGGAGGAACGGGAGATTCAAGGCAGCGACCCGTTCCTGATGGGACGCACCGAGGCGGCCGAGCGGTACGGTTATCTCTCCCAAAATGCCGCCCAGTGGCGGCGGATATCGCTGCTCCTGCTGGTGTGCTGCGTGGTCTGCGTGTTCGCCGTGATTCATACCGCAAACAGGATTACGGTCGTGCCCTACGTCGTTCAGGTCGACCGGCACGGATATCAGATAGCCGTGGAGCCGGTCGCGCCCTCGGACGTCGATTCCCGCCTGATCGTCTCGAACGTCGGGCGCTACATCTGGTCGCTCAAGACGGTGTTTGCCGACCCCGAGGCGCAGCTGCACCTCCTGAACTTCGTGTACCACTGCACGCCGGAGAACACGCCCGCCGACGCCAAGTTCCGGGACTACTACAGGAAAAACAACGTCGAGGAGATCCGAAGGCAGCACACGGTCAATGTCGACGTCAACTCGGTCCTGCCGCTGTCGCCAAGGACCTGGCAGGCGGAATGGACGGAGGAGGCGTTTTCCGACGGGAACAGCCTTTGGAAAAAATACTATCGCGGGATCTTCGAGACCGAGATCATTCCGCCGAGCTCCATGGAGGAGATCCTGCGAAATCCCCTCGGCATCTTTATCGTCGACTTCAATTTCAGCGAGATCGTGACGGGAGGCAGCAGATGAAGATTTGGGGTTCGTGTTGTTGTGTCGTTCTCTTCATGGCCCTGGGTGTGCCGGCGCTCGCCGCTCCGGCGGAGAAACCGAAACCGGGTGTGGAGACGGAGAAGCCCTCGAAGCTGGTGGTCCGGCACGAAGGGCGGGATGTCGTGGCGAACGTGGAGGACATCCTCCTGATGTCCGACGACGTGGGCTGGAGGCTGGCCGATGGGGCCGAGACCGAGGAGGTCCCTCAGGGAGCGCAGGAGATCCCGGAGCGGGAGTATCTGGAGGAACGACAGGCCCGCAGGTGGCTGGAGCTCCGGGAGGACCTGGAGCTTCGCAGCATAGACCGAAGGGCGCTGGAGCTGGTGAAGGAGTTCGAGTCCGCGAAGCAGGCCGTTCCGCCGAGCCGGGGGGACGCCGGTACCGTCGTCTTTGCGTTCGGGAGCTACACGCCCAAGATCCTGTGTCGGCCCATGCGCGTGACGGACGTGATCCTGGAGCCGGGGGAGGTTGTGACGGGCGTTTTTCCCGGCGACACCGCCCGATGGACCTTCGTTCCCGGCCGGTCCGGTTCGGGGGAGAACGAACGGCTGCACGTAATGATAAAGCCCTTGATGGCGGACATCTCCACAAACCTGGTCGTCACCACGGACCGGCGGACCTACAACGTCGACCTCGTGTCCGTCCCCGAAAGGTTCATGGCCTCGGTATCGTTCACCTATCCTGCGGACACGCTGAAGGCTTGGGACGAGTTCGTCGCACGGAGGCGGACGGAACGCGCCGCTCTCCCGGAGGGGACGGTGTCCCCGGAGTCCCTGCACTTCGACTACGAGATCCGGGGGAAGAACACGATTCGATGGAAGCCGGTCCACGTTCTGGGACGATGGGGTCAAAACCTACATCCGCTTCCCCGCGGGGAGCACGCTCCGGAGCATCGAGGCCCCGGTCCTGGTCCTGTACGAGCGAAAGAAGGAGATGCTCGTCAACTACCGGGTCGTGCAGGACATGTACGTCGTCGACAAGGTCTTCGACAAGGCGGGCCTGATCGCGGGGACGGGAGCGCACCAGAGCCGCGTCGTGATCGTTCGGCGGACCCGGAGGTGAGACGATGACGGACAGGGAAAGCAAGGAGGGGAAGGAGAGGTTCGGCCCCATCATCGAGCGGAACGAGAGACGGACGAAAAGGCACAGCAAGCGCGTCCTCGTGTTCTTCGTTTTGCTCCTGTCCGCCGTTATCCTGCTGGTGACGTCCCGGGCGAAGCGCCCGGACGAGGATTCGGCGGACGGGCTCTCGAAGCAGCTTCGGGCTCCGAGGGACGGTTTCGAGAACCTGATCCGGGAGATGCAGCGGTCGGCCCGCCGGGCTCCCCACGAGGTTGAGGCTCCGCCATCCCCGGAACCTCGCGAGGAGCGGGAGGCTCCGGCTCCTCTGCTACTTCGGCCTCGGAATCGAAAGAAATACTACTCCGACCCCAGGGACAGACAGGCGGCGGAGCGGATGCGGGAGATAAAGATGGCGGCGCTGACGGCGATCCCCAGGGTGGAGGGGTTTCCCCTGGCCGAGGAGCGAGGTGGTGCGGGGAAGATGGAGAGCGGCGGGCGTTCGGGAGAAAGTCTGAGCGCGGCGGAGCTGGCCGCGATGGCTGCAGGGCTCCGGCAGCCGGACCCCGACCCCAACCACCAGGTGCAGAAGGGAGATTTCCTGAGAGGCGAAAAGGGCGGGGCCTCGATGACGGCGCAGGGTTACTCGGAGTTCCTGCCCGAACCTCAGAAGTTCTATTGGGAGCTGAAGGCCGGGACGGTCATCCCCGGCATCCTGGTGAACGGCATCGACTCCGATCTGCCCGGACAAATCGTCGGGCAGGTCGCAGAGAACGTCTGGGATACGGCGAGGGGCAAAAACGTCCTGATCCCGAAGGGGACCCGAATCCTGGGGGTCTACGATTCGCAGGTGACCTTCGGGCAGCGCCGCGTCCTGGTGGTCTGGAACCGTCTGGTCTTTCCCGACGGAACGACGCTGAACATCGCGGGCAGCCCGGGGGTCGACCAGGCGGGCTATGCGGGACTGTCCGGACGGGTCGACGAGCATTGGGGCCGGCTCGTCGGCACGGCACTCCTGTCCTCCCTGTTCGTGGCCGGGGCGGAGCTCGTCCATGACGATAAGGGGAGCGGAACCGGAAACGGCACCGAGAGGAAGAGCCCCGGCGACATCGCCTCCGAACAGGCCGCCAAGGCGATACTGGATATGGCGGCAAAACTGACCCAAAAGGTCTCGGACATCCAGCCCACGATACGGATCCGGCCGGGAAAGCGTTTCAATATCTTCGTCCGGAAGGATATCGTCTTCCCGGAACCCTATATGTAGACCCGCCAGTCTCGAGGCCTGAAAAAACGCGGTTTCCCCGAAATCCATATTCGCATGTAAAAAGCCTTGCGGAATCCGTCCGCGAGGCTTTTTGTCGCAAGGATGGACCGGAATCCGGCGGAGGAGCGGAGTACAGATCTTTGAAAGGCAACGTCCGGAAAAACCTCCTGCAAATCTTTCGGGTAAAATTGTATTGATCCGGGGACCGCTGAATGGCTCGTGAGGTGCAAGGGATAAGATGGGCCGATTGGGGGATTCACCCCTTCCATGAATCAACAAATATGCGCTTTGCGCTTTTCCGGAACGAAACAAGTACGAATAAGACATCGCACACGATAAAAGACGTACTCGGAGGGATAACTTATGGCGGTAAAAAAAGCCAGCTCTGCTCAAGCCTCTGGGCAAGCTGCGACAGCCTGCGCGGCGGTATGGACAGTTCGCAATATAAGGATTACATCCTCACCCTTTTGTTCGTGAAGTACGTTTCGGACAAGTTTAAGGGCGTTGCCTACGGCGATATCGACGTCCCTGAGGGGGGCAGCTTCGACGATATGCTTGCCTTGATAGGGAACAAGAATATCGGCGAGGAGATGGATAAAATCATCGCACGCCTTGCCGAGGCCAACGGTCTCCGAGAGGTGATCGACAACGCGCACTTCAACGACGAGGATAAACTGGGCAAAAGCCGGGAAATGGTGGACAAGCTGGGCGAACTGCTTAGTATCTTTCGAGACCAGATGCCGGATTTCAACAGAAACCGCGCTGATGGAGACGACATCATCGGCGACACCTACGAATACCTGATGCGGAACTTCGCCACGGAGAGTGGCAAGAGCAAGGGGCAGTTTTATACGCCAGCCGAGGTTTCTCGAGTCCTTGCCAAGGTCGTTGGTATTGAACAGGTCAGATTGTTCTTTACCAACGCGGAGTATGAAAAGCTTATAAAGGTGATGAACGATCTTGGCATTGCTGGAAGTCCGGATATCGTGCTGATAGATGCGCGGGATAATAAGCCGTCTGCGTCGAATGTTAAAGGTGAAGCTTAATATGTGCAAGGAAGCGGAGGTTTCATAAAATGAGTGAAATCATATGCTACAAAGGGAAAGAAGAAACAAAGCTCTCATTGGAAGCTCTGCAAAATGAGATGGCACAGTATCTTCAGATGGATAACCTAAGCTTTCTTATTGGAGCTGGCTGTTCCAGTAATATTGTGAACGGTGAGGAAACTGGCATCCCAGGGATGGCTGCCCTTTACAATAGCTTTTTTGATGAGAATCAGGGATTCGAAATTGCTGGGCAGGAAGCTGCCAAGAAATTTGATGGTAATCTTGAAAAGATGTTAGAGACCCTTGGCGCAATACAAGTCGCTAATCAATTAGTAGATGTTGATGATGAAGCGGATCAGAAAGTATTAAGTATTCAAAATTATCTTTGTGGACGCATTATGGAAGGGCTGGGAAGCGATACAGTTAAAGATATTTACAAGGCGTTTTACTCAAAAATAACCCAGCGATCACGCAAGTCCCCTATCAGCGTCTTTACAACTAACTATGATCTATTTAATGAGATGGCATTAGACGAGCTTGGCTTCCCTTATAATGATGGATTTTCTGGGACATACAGACGCAGATTCAATCCCGTGAGCTACAACTATATGTATGTAGAGAATATGAATTTAAATAGGGACGTCTGGGAAAGGGTTGCGTCTTTCTTTAATCTGGTAAAACTTCACGGGTCTATATCGTGGGTGAAACGCGATGGAGAGATATGGGAACAGGACTATAAAAATATTGGTCAAAATGAAACTGTTATGATCTATCCCACTCCGTTAAAAGATAGATCAACGCTGATGACCCCGTACTCAGATCTTTTCCGCGCGATGGAAAATAGAATAGTACAAAAGAACAGTACTCTGATCGTCCTCGGATATAGCTTCAGCGATGATCACATAAATAGAGTGATATTAAATGGGCTTTCTGTACCTTCATTTAGATTGGTTGTGTTTGGCAAAAGTGATAATATCGACCGACTAATTCAGCTTGGAGACAATAGAATTACCGTTATTCATTCAGGCGATAAAATTCATTATTTCGCGAATTTTGTGAAAAGGGCTCTTCCTTTGATACATCCAGATATTGCGGAGGAAATGGAACAAAAGCCGATTGAAGAAATAATTAGTCGGTTTGAATCGGAGGGACAGGATGAATAGCCGTAGTATAGGAAAGCTGATTTCCGTTAGCCAGAAGGGGATTATCGCTGAGATATATTCCGACCTCGGTAATTATATTAATACGTCAGACGGTGTTCGCTTTGTTGGAGAAGTTGGCTCTTATATTTCTATACATGACATAGGAAGAACAATCATCGGTGAAATTACCGGTGTGGCTGAGAAACCAGATTCTGCAAGTGGTGAATATGCGAAACCTAATAGTAGCCGCCAGATTTACATTGGTCTGATTGGAGAAATTGTGGCAAAAAAATTCCGCTTTGGTGTTTCCAAAATGCCACTGATCTTTTCTGAAGTAAACATTATTTCTGCGTACGATTTAAGGACTATGTTGGAAGTTGCAGATGATGAAATCGAAGTTTCTGAAGGAAAGACGCGAGCTACATTGCTTTCCATTGGAAGGTCTGTCATCTTTCCAGATTATGATGTAAAGGTCAACATAGATAGATTTTTCGGTTTCCATTTTGCCGTATTCGGAAATACAGGAGCAGGAAAATCCAATACGATTGCAACAATCATTCAAGAAATTTACAGGAAGACCAATTATTCCGCCAAGGGTTCAAAGTTTGTCTTCATTGATTCAAATGGTGAATATGATAAAGCTTTTGGAAAGTTAAATGAAGATAATCCTGATATTATGGTTAAGTCTTTTGTGGCTACGGATGATACAGTTGCTAATAATCGGTTAGAGATTCCAGTATGGGCACTTTCTGCAGACGACTGGGCAATATTGTTACATGCAACAGAACGAACTCAAGTACCTATTTTGAAACGTGCTATTGATTTGGCAAGAATTTTCTTCGATCCAACTAACACAGATGAAGCGGTAAAAAACCACGTGCTTGCAAGCACATTGGTTGGAATACTTAACAGCTCGGACTCATCTCCGTCTAAGTCCGATAAGTTGAAAGCTGTGCTTACAACGTTTCACACGGATACGATCTCTTTGTCGAGTGCTGTTAATGGACAAACGAAAATTTCAGATGCGATTAGTGTCAATTATGGACAGCTTGCAGATGCATCAAAATTCATAGAGTATTTGACCCAGTATATAAGAAGTGACATTGGTGATTTATTGCCCAAAGGAAGCCAGGCTACTTATTCAATTCAGGACTTTTATCAAGCTGTTCAGTTCGCTACGTTATACGAAGGGAGCATAAGTTCTCAACGCATTCAAGAATATACATCGACTTTGGTGACAAGACTACAAGCTTTGCAAGACGGAATCCAGGGCAGAATACTAACAAAAACTGACTACGAGTCCATAGATGAATATATCGGCTTTATATTAGGCGAGAATCAAGTGGTTAATATTGATGTCAGCCTCCTAGATGACGCTTCGGCAGAGGTTGTTACAAAAGTCATGGCAAAGCTTTTGCTAGATTATCTTAAAAGACGATCTCAAAAAGCGGATATGCCCGTTAATTTTGTTATTGAAGAAGCCCATAGATTCGTGCGTAATGAAACAAACTATGGGCCAGTTGGATATAACATTTTTGAAAGAATCGCAAAAGAAGGCAGAAAGTTTGGCCTTCTGTTGGGAATATCTTCTCAGAGACCCAGTGAGCTTTCAAAAACTGTTGTGTCGCAGTGTAGTAACTTTATCATTCATAGAGTACAGAATCCTGATGACCTGCAATATATTACCAAGATGGTTCCGTATGTCAATCAAGGCATGATCGAAAGATTGACTTATCTGCAGACAGGAAATGCGCTGGTGTTTGGTACGGCGATTAATTTGCCGACTCTTACCAGATTTGCCGAGGCAAATCCAAAGCCAGATAGTGAAAACGCAAAGATTTCTGAGAAGTGGTATGTCGAATAAAATGAAGAGGTGAAAGAATGTTCAACGCCGGAGAATTTGCCTTTGATAGAGCATCGGGCAATACCGTGCAGATATTGGAGCGCATTGAAATGTGGGGCTATACGTCCTACAAAGTTTTTGATTCCGCTTCCAGCAAGGTTTACAGGGCTACAGAAGAACAGCTGCAAAAAGGCGGAAACGCCGCGCAGTATGATGAGAATTACCTTCGATATGTGACGCTGCTTGCTAAGGTCAAGAATGAAACTTTCGGCGGCTTTCTACAGTGCGTCCCAATGTCAAGACACGAAATGAAAAAAGAAGCGAATGGCTCCTTTCTTTTCGATGTCTGAGAGCTCCATCTCTGGGCAGGACTCAAGCAGCGTTCTCGCTCTTCTGCTGTTGTACACCTGCTCTGGTGTCAGACCGCCAAGAGCCTGGTGCGGGCGAACGGCATTGTAATCCGCGATATACGCCCCGACCCCGAGCCGCAGGCTTCGCGCGTCCTCGTAAGCCTTGATGTAAACATCCTCGTACTTCAAACTCCTGAAAAATCGCTCCGTGCGCACATTATCCAGAGCCCGTCCCTTACCGTCCATGGATACCTGCACTCCACAGCTCTTCAGTAGCTTCAGATACTCTTCATTGGTGAAGTGACTGCCTTGGTCGGAGTTGATAACGCCAGGTCTTCGATGGGACAGGGCCCGATTCAGACAGCGCATGACAAAGCTCTTGTCCAGGCTCACGCTGACCTCATAATCCACTATACAACGACTATACCAGTCGATGACAACAAACAGATACAAAAAGCCTTTCCTTAACGGAAGATACGTGATATCAACCCCCACACTTGATCCACACGGTCAAACATCAGCCTTTTCAGAAGATAGGGGCGAACATGCTCCGCATGAAGCCTTTTGCTCAAGTTGGTCTTGGGATAAAGCGCAGCAATCCCCATCGTTCGCAGTAGGCGGCGGACTCGCTTGCCATTGAGCCTCGGCTCCCCGTTGTTCCGAAGGCACGACGTCAGCTTACGGTAACCCCACGCAGGGTACTTCATGTACAGCTCGTCAAGTTGCCTCTTCAAGGTCAGATTTGCCTCGTTCTTGCCGTGCGACAGTTGCTTCCCCTCCTCCTTGGCGCAGCGGTAAACGCTGCTGCGATTGGCCCCTGCCAGTTCACATTGGCGTTTGACGCAAATTTGCCTCTCAGATAGGGAAACGAGTGCGGTGCGCTCCGTGGGGGCCAAAGAGTTCGTCAGATTTTTTTGAGCCAGTCACACTCAATCGTGAGTTGGCCGACTTTTTTCTGGAGAGCCTCAATCTCCGCGTTCTGACGGGTGATTTCCTTGTCCTGAGCTGTAGGCCCTTGTTGAAAGACCGTCTGTGCCCGTTCCTGAAATACCCTGTGCCATGCACTCAAGGTTGCCGGGGCTATTTGATACTGTTCTGCAAGCTCATTGAGGGTCTTGGCCCCTCTCAAAAGCTCCATGGCCACCTGCGCTTTGAACGTCGACGAATAATTCTTCTTCTGCTTGCTCTTAGGGCTATTATATTCGCTTCTCCCCCCATCTCTATGTCTCACTTCTGGGGAGCAGTATAGTTTTGCTTCATGTTTTTTAAAGCCTTGACCTTCTCCAAAGTCAAACCCGTAGCCTCAGCGATTCTGGCCAAGTCCAATCCCATCCGAAGCAGGTTTCGTGCAGTCTCCATCTTGCCGAGCTGAATCCCTTCGGTTTTGCCGAGTTGAATGCCCCTTGCCTCTCCGAGTTGAATGCCTTCGGTTCTGCCGAGTTGAATGCCCTTTTCAATGCCTTTTCGTTCCATGATGCTGACGTACATACGTCCCGCCTCCTTTGCCTGTTCCAGTGCGTTCTCCCATTCCTCGTATTCCCGCGAGCTTTCGTCCTCAGTCAGATGAATGACGCCCTCCATGAAGACCAACAACTGTGCCTTGTCTGCGTGAGACCATCCCCGCTCATCCAGGAGTTCCAGCATCTCTTTCAGATAATCCAACTTGCGCGCCTCGCTACCTCGGCTCTTCCATGCCCGAAGTCCTGCAAGATGCGCCCAGTCGAAGGGATTTTCACTTGTTTTCAGCGTTTCCTCGTCCCCTTCGAAGATCCTGAAGACCGGGAATTCGTAACTCACACGGGTTCCGTACCCCTCCCAGCGGTAGGTCCCTGAGGACTGAGCTTTCGACAAGGGTTCGATGAGGAGGGCCAAAGCGATCACAGGCCTTCGATATCGCCCCTCCAGCAGTCCCCGATAACGATGCATCCGCAAGGGAAAGTCCTCATTACCTCCACGTCCCTGTACCTCCGCATGGAGCAGTATCCAAGTGTTCTCTCCAGAGCGAAGCGGGACATCTGCCAAGAGATCGACGAAACGGTTTTCGTCGGGTTCTCCGCCTTCCGGTTTTCGAGTGAAACGGGCCAGCCGGCGCAGTTCCTTATCGAGGAAGATGACCTCTCTTTTCCCGTCAATATCCCGTGCCAGGTCGGGAAGAAGAGAGTGGAGCATGGGAACAAAGAACCGAGCCAGCAGGTCTTTCCAGAGTAGATCGTCTCGTCGGGGTTCGCTACCATGTTTTTCCCCGTAGCGGAGTTCTCGTTTATTTTCCTCGTGGTTCATAGCCTTCCCTCGCTTCATGCTCCCCATCCTGTCTGCCCATAGTATAGCAAAGATCAGGGGCGTCCTGGTTGAGTGGTATTCACGAGGACATACTGAGCAAGTGTGCAAAGTTTCCTACAAAGTTTTTATGAGCAAACCCATCCAATTTCCTCCATTGACAGGAATAAAAACATTTGATATTTTGACCTCAGATTTCCTTTTCTTTCCAAAGAGCCCTATATGTAGGCTGCAATGACCTTGACGCTCATAAGGGAAAGTCTTCTCGTTTCGAAATGATGAAGCTCAGTCCTGATAGTGTCCGCGGCACGACAGAATCTTGAGGCGGTCATCATCGAGTCGATAGACCAGACGATGTTCGGCCGTAATGCGGCGACGGAACTCGCCCGATTGTCCCAGGAGCTTTTCTGGTTTGCCGAGTCCGTCCATCAGGCCGTTTCGATGGATACCTGCGATGAGGGCTTTGATTTTGACCAGAATTTTCCGGTCGCTCTGCGCCCAATAGGTAAAGTCCTCGAAGGCCGTCGGCAAGAAGGCCGTGTCCTCGTGCATCAGAACGCCTCGAGCTCGTCAGGGGTCATCACAACCCCTTCGCCGTTGTCCAGCTCTTCACGGCTGCGCCGCAGTTTTGCCAGATAGCGGTCGTTGTTGAGCTGGCGATTGTATTCGGCAAAGGACACCACGACCACCTGCGGCTTGTCGTGTCGGGTGACGATGAGGGCCTTGTTCGTTCGCTCCACATCGTCGCAATAATCTTTGAATCGTTCCCGTACTTGAGTTGCCGGTGCCGTATCGATGACGAGCATGAAAGATCGCCTCTCTATATGTACTGCATAAAGTACTTTATGCAGTACATATTTTAGTGCTCTGTCTTTTTTCCGCAAGGGGGATGTTGCATTTGATGGCGGCAAACTGTCCGATATCCCCTTGCCGGCTCTTTCAAAAAATTGCTACAGCCGTATGGGTTATGTCTGTCCTCCTCACCGGCCCGAAGTAGCGGCTGTCGAAACCCTTTTCGGGGTGCGACACGAGCCAGAATTCTCCGGCTTTCAGAGTATAGGGCGTTGGAAAGGCCCCCAGGGGTCTTCCCTGGGAATCCGCGCTCAGAACGGTCAGGGGCCCCATATCCCTACCGTCCACCCGAAAGCGTCCGCCGCTCAGAGATACGGTCTCTCCGGGCAGGGCTCCGACCTGCTTCACCATGGGATGAGCCGTCAGGTAGCGCCGTGCCGTTCCCTCCGAAATGGCCGGATTGTCGATTTTCCTGTAGTCCGGCATGAGGAGCTCTCCACGGGAGAGGGCTTTCCCCTCGGGGAGGGCTGCGATCCTGTAAAGCCGGTGAGGGAGAGAACCGGAAAGGTTTACCCTGACCCCGGAAAAGTACGCGATACACAGGAATACGACACAACACAAAAAAGCCGTGCAGGATAAGGATGCTCGTCTTATTCCGTCCAAACGGCGTCACCTCCTTTATGAGGACAGCATACCCTGACCTGATGCCCGTTTCAAATCACAAGAACCCGCCTCTCCTGAAACCGAGGGTGGCTGCATCCTGACCGGATACGCCCCTTCTTTTATTCCTCATGCACGGGATTCAAGTATGGCTCCCACCTCTTTCTTTTCATTGTATTCAATATCTCACTTCGTATGCCTCGAGACAACTCGATGACCCAATTTGGGAGATCCGTCGAGGTTTTGCCTATCATACACTTAATCCATCTGCTCTGTTGACAGGATAAATGATATCTGATAGTTTTGCCTTGGTTTTCTTTTTTCGTTCAAAAATTGGTTGTGTCGCGTTTGCTCCTTTTCCCGATTCCCTGCCGCTGGCGTGCTTTTGGGTTTCAGGGCGGCGGGTGAGATCAACGCCGAGAGGCGGGCAAGGCAAAAATTGAAGAAAGTTCCATAGCATTGTTTTGTTTTTTTGTTGCACTGGTTGCAAATCGGGAAGGAGTGAAACGGTCAGGGATGAATAAGGTCCAGGAAGGAATCAAGGGGCGCAGTGGAAAATATCTCATCTTGACGAGCGGCATTGTTTTAAGCATGTTGTTGCTTGTTGTGTTTGTGTTTTTCCATGGGCGGGCAACCTCCACGAGGACGGACGTCTCCTTCGAGTGGCTGGTGGAACCGATTTATGAAGAGGCTTGGCCCTTTCAGGATGGCATTGCATGGGTGGAAACAAAAAAGTTTAGATTATGGACTTTAATAGATCAAAAGGGGAATGTTATTAAATCAGATATAGATGCCGTGAGAATTATGCCGTATACAGACGATAGAGCGCTAGTTTTAGAGTCTGAACGAGGAGGAAAAAATCTAACCCTTTCTGAGCGTCTATTCGATGTTCGCTATGGTTCCTTCCTTGATAAAGCAGGGAATATTGTTGCATCTGGATACGAAGACGCCAAAGATTTCTCCAGCGGCTTGGCCGCTGTACAAAAAAACGATAAGTACGGTTTTATTGACACGGAAGGAAACCTTGCAATTCCCTTCCAGTATGAGTGGGCCGGAGGCTTCGTCGGGGACCTGGGGGGCGTCGGCAAGGACGGAAAATACGGTTTCATCAACAAAAAAGGCGAGACCGTCGTCAATTTTGTCTTCGATATTCCCTCCTTGGATGTTCCTCCCTATTATCCTCGGCACAAATTGCAAGCTGTGAAGAAAGGCTGCATGCGAGGCCTTTTCAACGAGCGTGGGGAATGGGTTGCGGAGCCGAAGTACGAGCGCCTGTATTGCGGGGAGGAGCCCTTGATCGGTCTTCAAAAGGAGGGCAAGGTGGGGTTCGTCAACCTGAGCGGAGACATCGTCATCGACTTTCAGTTTATGGGCATTCCAGTGAGCAGCGATTCGGATCATCTTGGATCGGGAAGCCTTCCCTATTGCTACCGTTTTTCCGAGGGAAGAGCGATTGTCCTGATGCCTCCGAAATGGGGCAGTTCAGATTGGTACTCCGGTTATGGCGTCATCGATATGGAGGGAAAGCTTCTCTTTACGTTCGAGTCGAACCCATATGGGCTATACAGTGAAGGGTTTCTGGTTGTGCAAAACCCGAAAGAGAAAAAGGCGGGGCTGTTCGATCGGGAGGGGAACTGGATTCCCCTTCCGATTGAGGTCTGCCTTCTTTTTCCAGGAGTAAGGTTTGAAGTCAAGAATAGTCTACTCAATGTTATGACCTCCAAAACCAAAAAAATGGTGGATTTCAGGAAAAACAGGGGCGATTTCAAGGCGGGTTACCTGAAAGTCATTAAGTAAAAATGGGGAGAGGTGATTGTTATGGGAAAGAGCAACAAGGAGGCAGCACAGGAATATTTTAAGAAATATCTGGAGATACTGGGAATCCCTGATGAGGTCATAGTGGTTCATCCTTATGACCCTGCTGCTTCTTTTTCCTTACCCGAGTATAAAATACTTTTTTCGGAGTATTTAACGAAAGAATATCAGTATACCCAATTTTGGTCTGGGATCACCAATATCGCTCTTCCGTTCATCAAGGGAGGACTTTTGGGTGGTGGGCTCGCTAAAATTTACGATTTTTTCAAGTATGAACTGGAAAAGCGGTTTAACGTTTCAGGAGAGGCTTTCGAGCTCATCGATTTTATGGAATGGAAAAAAGATGTGAGTGAGGCCTTTAAAACGGATCTGAAGAGACCGGATCTGACGAACAGCTTCGAGAAGTACAAGGATCTTTTGGTGGATAAGGCTATCGACAGTGTATTGTCGCAGCATGAGGATAAAAATGTCGATAAGTTTGTGATGTCAAGTATAGATAAAATTTTGTTGGATGACCATGCCTCAAATAGACCAATATTGTGGGGAAAACACCCTACAAAATTGTATTTCGATAGGATAAAAGCATTGTCTGAAAGCCTGTCCTCCGAGCAGACGATATCACTGGACATACTGAAACGAAACTTCGTCAGGCAGTACGTGGACGGAACGGAATGGCTTAACGATACGATAGATAAGGCATTGAGCGAGGTGTTGGGTTTATTACCCATAGGAGGCAACAACAACATATCGCCAACGCCCGGGAAGAAAATCGAGAGCGATCTGGCTCATGCTTACATGCAGTTGATCAACTGGTCTGCATTGGGGAAACTGCCGCCCGGTGTCGGTTTCGACCCGAAGAACGATCCCTTCCCGGAGGACCCGGACAGGCTGGATGACTACATCTCAAAAAACTTCGAACTGAAAGAACAGTTTGAGATCGGCCATGTGAAAGGCAGCGTATTCAAGGCTCCGGGGCTTGGCTTCTTTATGGTCTTTGACGATCCTGAGAACAAAGTTCTGGAAGGAATCCAGAGTGCAAATCTTGGTGAGGGAATCAATGGGGTGTTCCGGCACTTCATCGACCCTGCCTACAGGGTCTATCGTCGTGTGCTGGAGACTTACCGAAACCAGGGGATATCGAACGACAACCTTGTACTTATGGGCTACTCCGGGGGCGGCGCGATCGCGAGCGTGTTGTCTGCGGCGCTGCACATGGGGGCGTTCACGGAGGACTCCTCTGAAGGGGCCTATGGACACTACGACCCGGCATTGGCGGCCTACGGTTGGAGCCTGGACGGTGCGGGGAAGATCATTGATAACCGTCCTGCCGTTACCGTAAACGCATTGACCTTCAACGCGCCACCAATGGGGTGGGTTTTTCAGAAGCCTGTCCTTGAAGGGAATGAAGACGATGTGAACTCCTATCGTTTTGTATATCCCGATAAGGACATCAAGTATCTGAAGAGAGCAAAAGAGGCCCCAGTGACGAATTTCGGGATGAGAGAGGATAAACATTTCTCTCAGGGGCGTTCGAAGTTCCGAATCGGTAAGAAGAATGAATATCTTTTCGGGAATGATGGAAAGCTCCCGTACGTGAAAGGGGCCATCGACTGGCATGACCTGGACACGCTGGAGCTGGCCTTTCAAGAAGCGCCGAAGCAGGAGGAGGACCCGGAGAAGCCCGGGGAGGGGCTCAAGCAACCAGATGACGGTGCACCGCGTCGGCCAAGCCCCGAGGTGCGCCAGGACCCGCTTATCCTGGACTTCAATAGAGATGGTAAGGTGAGCACGACGCCTGGCAAACGGTACTTCGACATGGATGCCAACGGAGTGGCGGAGCGGGTGTCGTGGGCGGCGTCGGGCGACGCTTTCCTGGCCATGGACCGGGACGGGGACGGAAAGATCACGTCGGGGCGGGAGCTGTTTGGCGACCACACGGTGATGTCGGACGGGCGCGTGGCGTCGAGCGGATTTCAGGCTCTTGCGGACCTGGACGGCAACAAGGACGGGAAGATCGACGCGTTGGACGAGGCGTTCGGCCGCCTTCGGATATGGTCGGACCAGGACGGGGACGGACGGTTCGAGGACCACGAGCTTGCCACGCTGGACGAGGCGGGCATCGAATCGATAGGGCTGAGCTACACGGAACAGCGTACGGATGACGAGAACGGGAATCAGGTTGTGCGCACGGGCCAGTTTGTCTGGAGCGATGGGGAACGGGGCAAGGCCAGCGAGTTTTTGTTGGGGCGAGACACGATTCACTCCTTGGTCGGGGAGAAGATGGACGAGCCCAACGATGTTGCCGCGCTGCCGGACCTCCCGGGGCGCGGTTTTTTGTACTCCTGACGGTTCTGCCATGGCGGACCTCCTTTTGGGTGAAGATGGGGACGACACGATTAACGGTCAGGAGGGAGACGATTCCCTCATCGGAGGCAAGGGTAACGACACGCTGCAAGGTGGTGCCGGAGACGATTCGTACATCTGGAATCCAGGAGATGGAAACGACACCCTGCACGATGTTGATGGTGCCAATGTCCTTCAGATAGGGGACGGTATCGACCCGTCCCGGGTCGAGGTTCGGAGGGATGGCGACAGCTTGGTCCTGGTCTTCCTCCAGACCGGAGAAAAGCTTGACTTTACCGATTGGTACGGAAATGCGAAAAGCCAGTTCGCCGAGATACGTTTCGCGGACGGCACGGTGTGGAACAGAGCGGAGATCAACGCGATGAACCCGGTGTTTCACGGGACGGACGAGGGCGAGACGCTGCGTGCCTCGAAGGGCTCCGACCGGATATACGGGCATGGCGGCAATGACGAGATATACGCCGGAGCGGGCAACGATACCCTGATCGGCGGGGCTGGGAACGACACCCTGTATGGTGAGGCTGGGGACGACACCTACGTTTGGGGCATTGGGGACGGCAACGATACGATCGATGACGGTGCGGGCATCGATACCTTGAAAATCGGCAGCGGAATTCTGCCTCAGGACGTAGTCCTGAAGCGTACGGGCAAGAATGAGGCCGACCTGACCTTCGTTATGGGCAGTTCCGGAGAGCAGGTCACGGTTTTGAAATGGTTTTCCTCCCAGGACCACCAATTGTCCCGCATAGAGTTCTCGGACGGAACCGTCTGGAGCCGCTTGCAGGTGATGGGTATGATAGGGGGCAGTCCGGAGGGAAGCGAGAAAAACGACGTCCTCCATGGCAGCTACCTCAACGATACCCTGATGGGGCGCGGCGGAGACGATATGCTCTATGGATATGGCGGAAAGGATACCCTGAGCGGCGGACCGGGGGACGACCTCCTGGAAGGCGGCGAGGGAGACGATACCTACATCTGGAATACGGGAGACGGCGAGGATACCCTGAGCGACAACGTCGGCAGGAATATCCTGAAACTGGGAGAGGGGATATCTCCCGAGGCGGTACAGATCCGGCGTGTGGGAAGGGATCTTTCCCTGGTTGTGGGAAAGGATGAAGAGCGCATTACCGTCCGAAACTGGTACTACGGGACTTCGAACCAGCTTGCGGAGGTCCGGTTTGCCGACGGGACGATCTGGACGCCGGATCGGATCAATGCGATGTCCCCTGTTGAGGAAGCACCTCGTGAGGGTGGAAGTGCCTCGGGATCGTCGGGAGACGATGTTTTGTTGGGCCGATCAGGAAACGACACTCTCTACGGCAACGGCGGCAACGACGTGCTGGAAGGGAAAAAGGGCGACGACTACCTGGACGGCGGCTATGGCGACGACACGTATGTCTGGAACG
>NZ_CAUUGJ010000018.1:0-29061 GCF_963544685.1 uncultured Fretibacterium sp.
CCGCCATCACCACGCCGGACAACGAGCTGGCGAGGCGGGCGGCCCAGGATCCGCAGAGCCTGAACCCCACGGACTACGAAACCTGGTACTGCACGGCCTATGTCAGCGCCATCTGCCATCAGATTCAGGAGGTCGTGCGGGATGGGGTCGCCAAGCCGGTCCGGCAGGTCGCGGAGTCCGAGGGGACGATCCTGAACAAGACCACCTTCCTGATGACCCTGATCACCATCCTCAGCGCCATCGGTTCGGCCCTCGCGATATCGAACCTCATCACCGCGAGCGTCATCGAGAGGAGCCAGGAGCTGGGGCTGTTGAAGGCGCTCGGAGCGCTCAACGCCCAGATCATCCTGTTCGTCCTGACCGAGGTGATGCTGATCGGGTTTGCGGGGGGCGTCGTCGGTTACTTTTTGGGCATCGGCTTCGCCCAGGTCATTGGAAGAACGGTATTCGGATCCGGCATCGAGATCGCGCAGATGGTGATCCCCATCGTCTCGGCCATCCTTTTCTTCGTCGTCCTGTTCGGCAGCGTCCCCGCCATCCGATATCTGCTGAAGCTGAAGCCTACGGAGGTCCTGCATGGCAAGTAAAGCGACAAGCCGAGAGCGCATGTATCTGAAGATGGTGGTCAGCTCCCTCGTCCGAAGGAGCTCCCGCCTGATCGTCGCCGTCCTGGCCATCGCCATCGGGGCCACGACCCTGTCGGGGCTGGTCACGATCTACTACGACATTCCACGGCAGCTGGGACGGGAGTTCCGCTCCTACGGGGCCAACCTGGTCCTGCTCCCCAGGGGGGACACGAAGATCCTCCGCGGGGATCTGGAGGCGGTCCGGCGCATCATCGGCGGGGACCGGATCGTGGGCATGGCCCCCTACCGCTATCAGACCGTCAAGATCAACGAGCAGCCCTACATCATCGCGGGGACAGACCTGGACGAGGCCCGGAAGAACAGCCCCTTCTGGTACGTGGAGGGCGAATGGGGAACGAAGGACAGGCCCGACCAGGTGATGGTGGGCAAGGAGATCGCCAGGACGCTGGACCTTTCCCTGGGCGACGATTTCGTCGTCAAGGGCGTGAAGTACGGGCAGAGCGCCGTCGCGTCCCAACAGACCTTCAGCGCCGAGGAGAACGTCAAGAAGGACGTCGGCACGCAGTATTTCAGCAGGAAGCTCTACGTCCGGGGCATCATCACCACCGGGGGGGCCGAGGAGGGCTTCATCTTCACGGACGTCGACATGCTGAACGAGCTGATCGGCGACACGTTCCGCGGCGACGTCGTGGAGTGCAGCGTCATGGCCGACGCCGAGGGGCTGGGGACGCTCTCGTCCGCGATCGAGGCCGAGCTTCCGAACGTGCAGCCGCGGGCGGTCCGGCGCCTGACGCAGTCTCAGGACATCGTGCTGGGCAAGCTGCAGGCCCTGGTCTATCTGGTGACGATCGTGGTGCTGCTCATCACCATGATCTCGGTCTACACCACCATGATGGCGATGGTCGCGGAGCGAAAGCGGGAGATCGGACTCAAGAAGGCGCTGGGAGCCGAGAACGGGCTCATCATAGGCGAGTTTCTGGGGGAGGGAGTTCTGCTGGGATTCATCGGGGGGGCCCTTGGGGTTCTCCTGGGCTTCGAGTTCGCGCAGCAGGTCAGCCTGAGCGTCTTCGGCAGGGCCATCCACTTTCAATGGCTCCTCATTCCCATCACCATCGCGGTCTTCATCGCCATCACCATCCTCGCTTCGATCCTGCCCGTCCGCAAGGTGATGGACATTCATCCGGCCATCGTGCTCAGGGGGGAATAAATTTGGGTAAGATATTGGAGATGAAGGGCGTATCGAAGGTCTACGGCACGCTTCACGCCCTTTCGGACATCAACCTGACCGTGAACGCCGGGGACTGGCTGTCCATCATGGGGCCCTCGGGTTCGGGAAAGACCACGATGATCAACCTCATCGGATGCATGGACAGCCCCTCGTCGGGGAGCGTCGTCCTGGATGGACACGACATCAGCCGGGAGAACGCCGCAAGCCTTACCCGCATCCGCAGGGACAAGATCGGGCTGATCTTCCAGCAGTTTCACCTCATCAGCTATCTGACCGCCGTGGAGAACATCATGGTCGCGCAGTACTATCACAGCATGCCCGACGAGGGGGAGGCCCTGGAGGCCCTGGAGAAGGTCGGGCTGAAGGACCGGGCCCGCCACCTTCCCAGCCAGCTCTCCGGAGGGGAACAGCAGCGTGTGTGCATCGCACGGGCCCTGATCAATTCGCCGGACATCCTCCTGGGGGACGAACCCACGGGGAACCTGGACGAGGAGAACGAGGGCATCGTCATCGACATCCTGAGGACCCTGCACCGCGAGGGGGCCACCATCATCGTGGTGACCCACGACCCCGAGGTCGGGGACGTGGCCCAGCGGAAGATCGTGCTCGAGTACGGGAAGATCGTCCAGGACATCGACCAGACCCGGCCCCTCGAGCCCGGAGAGAGCGGAGGAAGAGCATGAAGAGTCGTTATGTCGTGGCCGCCGTGGTCCTGATCGTCATTGCTGCCGCTGCGGCGGCGTTCGTCGTGAAGGGGACGTCCCGGGGCTACCGCGACGGCGTCTACGAAGGGGAATACCGCAGCGAGAACGGGGGCGGCGGCACCAAGGTCGTCCTGAAGATCGAGAACAACGCGATCGTGGACTGTCAGATGACCGCGACCGACGCCGAGGGGCACGTCAAGGACGAGAACTACGGGAAGAACGACAGCGAGGCGAACTATCGGCTGTGCCAGATCTCCGTCGCGGGGATGAGGCAGTATCCGGGCGAACTCCTCAAGGCCCAGGACATCGACAAGGTGGACGCCGTCTCCGGCGCGACGGTGACGCACAGGGAGTTTCAGATTGCCGTGCGTCAGGCGCTGCAGAAGGCAAGATAGGAGAAACGCTGGTGCAATCGATGCTTCCAAAACGAGAAAAGGTGAAATGAAAATGAAAAAGATATTCTTCATCCTGAACGCTCTCTTGGGTGTGGTTCTTGCCCTGACGCCCTTCGTCCTCTTTCCGGTCTGCGGCCCCATGCCGAACGGAAAGCACATGATGTGCCATTACAGCGGGATCTTTATCGCGGGCATGGGGGCGCTGATCGTCGTCCTGTCGCTTCTGGCCCTCTGGGGCCATCGGAAGCGGTGGGCCGCGTCCCTCTCAGGCATCCTTTCGATCGTGGCGGCCCTGCTGTGCTATCTGGTCCCCATGCGGACCCTCGTCATCGGGGACAAGGCGGGTTGGGGCTGGGAGTGCGGGCTCTGCAAGGCCGCGGATATGGCCTGCCATACAACGACCATGCCGGCGGTGACCGTCCTCGTGTCCGCCCTCGTGCTGGTGAACGTCGTCGCCCTGATCCACGGCTTCGTGGGCCGGGGCCGCTGAGATGCGCCTGACGACCTTCGAGCTCGCGGGAAAGAACATTCGCAGGAAGCCCCGGAGGAGCTTTTGTCTCGTCCTCGTGATCCTGCTCTTCGCCTTCTCGCTCTACGCGGGGTCCGTCCTCTCCCTGAGCCTGTCCGGGGGCGTCTCCAGCATGTCCGACCGCCTGGGGGCCGACATCATGGTGGTCCCCGAGGGGTACGATCCTCACATCGACAGCATCCTGCTCTCGGGAAAGCCCTCGACCTTCTACCTCCCCCGCGACGTGATGGAGCTCCTCCGGGAGGCCGACGGGGAGGGGGAGATCGGCATCGACAGGATGTCCCCTCAGACCTTTCTGGCGACGCTGAACGCCTCCTGCTGTTCCTATCCGGTGCAGCTGGTGGGGATCGACTACGGAACCGATTTCCTGATCAAGCCCTGGCTGGAGAGGACCCTGCATCGGGACCTGAAGGACGGCGAGGTCATCCTGGGGCATCACGTGGCCGGGGACGAGGGGGACGAGCTCACCTTCTTCAAGAAGGGCTTCCCTGTGGCCGGGCGGCTGGAGCAGACGGGGATGGGGTTCGACGCCACCGTGTTCATGACCCGGGGGACGCTGACCGCCCTGGCCAGGGAAGCGGAGCGGATCCTGAAGCATCCCTTGACCCGGGACGGGAGCCTCATCTCCACCGTCATGATCAAGCTGGCTCCCGGCTACGATTCGGTCAAGGCCGCGCGCGCTCTCAACGGAAAGCTCAACGGACGGGGGATCTACGCCCTGTTCAGCAAGAAGTTCGTCAACACGATATCGTCCGGCCTGAACCTGGTATCCGGCCTGATCAAGGGGTTCATCCTCCTGGTGTGGGTCCTCGCGGTCGTCGTCATCGCCCTCGTGTTTGCGATGACCCTGGGCGAGCGCAGGAGGGAGATGGGCGTCCTGAGGGTCCTGGGCGCGACCCGGGGAAAGCTGATACGCCTCGCCCTGGCCGAGGTGTTCCTTATCTGCCTCTATGGCTCGGTCCTGGGCACGTTTCTCGGCGGAGCGGCCATCGCCGTCTTCGGTCCCATGGCGACGGAGACGCTGAGCCTGCCCTTCCTGCTGCCGCGTCCGACCGTCCTCCTCCTGATGGGCGCGGCGAGCATCGTCGCATCGGTGCTCACCGGCCTGCTGACGGCGGCGCGCTCCGCCGTGAGGGCCAGTCGGGCGGACATCTACGACACCATGAGGGACCTGTAGCATGGAAGAGAAGACTATCGTACGGCTTAGGGATCTGTCCCGCGAGTACCCGCGGGGCGGCGGGCGTTTTTTTGCGGTGAAGGGGGTCTCCCTGGAGGTGAAGGCCGGGGATTACGTCAACATCATCGGCCGGTCGGGGAGCGGGAAGTCCACGCTGCTGAACCTGATTGCGGGGATGCTGGCGCCCACGTCGGGCACGGTGGAGATCGACGGCCGGAGCCTTGCGGGGAAGGGCGACCGCGAGCTCTCGTTCATGAGAAACCAGTCCATCGGCTTCATCCCGCAGAACGCGGCGGCGCTGCCCAACCTCACGGTCCTGGAGAACGTCCTGCTCCCCTTCTGTCTCTACCGGCGCGGGGGGGACGGGGAGGGGGCGGCCCGGCATCTTCTGGGGAAGTTCGGAATAGAGCGCCTGGCGGATTCCTACCCCGCGGAGCTCTCCGGGGGGGAGCTCCGGCGGACGGTCATCGCCCGCGCCCTGATCAACAGGCCCCAGCTCGTCATCGCCGACGAACCCACCTCCGACCTGGACAGGGAGTCCGCGGGGCAGATCATGAGGACCTTCTCGGACCTGAACGGGGAGGGGGTCACGCTGATCCTGGTCTCTCACGACCTGGAGGCCCTGAACTACGGAAGGGCGGCGTACACGATGGACTCGGGCATTCTGACCCCGGGGGCGTCGTTCGGGGTCGCTCCGTGACCCGCACGGCAAGCATACCGGATTGACGAAAGAGCGGCGGGGCCCGTAAAGGGCTCCGCCGTTCTTTTACGCCGATTCCCAATCGCCCGCAGGCAAGGCGAACGGAAACAACGAGGCATACAATGGATGAATCGGGACTATATCCCCGCCGCAGCCTCCCGTTTGGGGCGGAACACGGAGGCGGCCTCCTCGTCGCTCAGAGAAAGCCCATAGAACCTCTTGTAAAAATCCTTCACCGTCCGGTTCATGTCGATATCCTCAAAGAGCTCAGGATGGTTCTCCTTGGCCATCCACAACAGCATCAGGGCGGAGTCGGAGCAGGTGACGTACCAGCGGTACATCCCCAGAGGAAGTTTGCGGACCGCCTTTTGCTTCACGGCCTCGACGGGAGCCCAGTCGTGGCCGGTCACCTTGTTCTCGTAAAGGTCGTCGGGCAGGAGCGGGAGGAAGTTGGTGATGAATATCTTCTCTGGGTTCCATGCGTAGATCTGCTCCATATTGACGCCTTGGGTTCCCTTCCCCGCCTCGGCGGCGACGTTGATGCCTCCCGAAGCATTGATCCAGTAGTCCGCCCAGGACGAAGCCCCGGGGACTCGGATCGCCAGGGCCTCGTAACCGTGGATGAACATGCATCGCGGTTTTTTGTCCTGGGGGACCCCCTTGAGACGTTCCTCGACCTTGGCCTGCATCTCCCTGCCGTAGGCTACGAAATCCCTGGCCTCGATGTTCGTGCCCATCACGCGGCCCAGCAGTTCCATCCAGCTGTTGATCGTCTCGACCGCGTTGAAGCCCTTGACGTCGAGCCTGAAGCCCACGGCGGGGATACCGGCCCGTTTGCACGCCTCGTAATCCCCCGGCACGGCGGAGGCGTAAAGCACCACGTCCGGCTTCAGCTTCAGCAGCTCTTCCACGTTCAGGATCCCGTTCTTGCTGAAGCCGCTCGGAACGTGGACGATCTCGGGGGCGACCTTGATCAGGAGGGAGTTCTCGGCCGCACTGATGATTGCGGGGTCCAAACCGACCAGCTTCTCGACGCTGCCCTCGAAGAGGCAGAACACCGAGGCGAGAGGCCAGGCGGAAGCGATGACCACACGGTTCACCTCGGCGGGAAGCTCGACCTCGTTCCCAAGCTGGTCGACCACGATGCGGGAGGCCGCGGCCGGCTTATCCCGGTCGGGCGCCGCCGGAGCGGCCTCCAGGTCAAAGGCCGGACACAGGCTCCACAACAACAGTATCAACAGCCGGATCTCCGGACGCAGAAAACGGCACGTCGGCGAAAACAAACTTTTCATCGCAAAAACCTCCCTCTCGTATCGAAAAATTCACACCGTCGCGATGGGGATGACGCTTCTGTAGCGGAGTCCCTCGAAGAGGAAATCCGCGATCTTCACTCGGACGTCGAACGCGCTGCGCATGTTCTCCTCGTTCAGGACCTCCTCGGCGGGACCGCACAGGCTGGTGCCGTCCCGGCTCAGGATCAGGGCCTTGTCGGCGATCTTGAGGGCGTGGGCGGGGTAGTGGGTGTTGATGACGGCCGCGATGCCCCGATCGCGCGCCAAACGCTCGATCGTCTCCAGGACGATCAGCTGGTTCTTGAAGTCCAGGTTGGACTCCGGCTCGTCCAGCACCAGCATCTCCGGCTCCGCGCTCAGGGCGCGGGCGATCAGCACCATCTGCAGCTCGCCGCCGCTCATGCAGCTGCATCGCTTGTCCGCCAGGTGGGTTACGCCCACCAGATTCATGGCCTGCTCCGCGGCCGCCTCGTCCGCATGGGACGGCTGCGCAAAGAGCCCCAGACGGGCGGAACGCCCCATCAGGACCATCTCCCGGGCGGTGTAGGACAGGGCCGTCCCCTTGGACTGCGGAACGTACGCGATGCGCCTCCAGACCTCCCGCGGGCTCAGGCGGGAGAGGTCGAGTCCGTCGATGGTGCTGGCGCCCTTTTTCCAGCGAAGGAGCCCCATCATGCAGCGGAGCAGCGTGGTCTTGCCCACGCCGTTCGGCCCCAGTACCGACAGGATCTCCCGATCCCTGACGGAGAAGGCGATGTCCCGCAGGACCGGGACGGAATCGTAGCCGAAATGTCCTCCCTGAACCTCGAAGATCACAGTCGAGCCCCCCTTGTCCGGCGCAGCAGAAGGATGAAAAACGGCGCGCCGATGATTGCCGTCAATATGGAGACCGGGATTTCCGCCGCGGTGATGCTGCGGGCCGCTGTGTCGATGAGAACCATGAACGCCGACCCCAAAGCCATGCTTATGGGGACGATCCGTTTGTTGTCGCTGCCGCAGACCATCCGTGCGGCGTGCGGAATCAGCAGCCCCACCCACCCCACGTTGCCGCAGAGCGAGACGCACGACGCGGTGATCAGGGTCGCGGCGGCCATGACGGTCAGACGGAGCTTCCTCAGATCGATGCCCAGCGACTTCGCCTCGTCCTCCTGAAGCGACAGGATGTTCAGCCTCCAGCGCAGCAGAAAGAGGACGGCCATCCCCCCCACGATCAGGGGGACGCCCATCGCGATCCCGTGAAAGCTGGCGCGCGACATGCTTCCCATCAGCCAATAGGTGATGGCCGGGAGCACCTCCTCCGGATCGGCCACGTACTTGATCAGCGAGACCATGGCCTGGAAGAGGGCTGACACCACCATCCCGGCCAGCACCACCATGACGACGGTGCTCCTTCCCCGCACCCGGCTGATGAGGGTCGTCGCCAGCAGCGCCGCGAGCCCCATGACCATGGCGGAGGCCTGCACGGCCAGCAGGTTCTGGGAGAACAGGAGCGCCAGCACCGCGCCGAACGAGGCCCCCGTGGCGACGCCCAGCGTGTCCGGCGTCGCCAGCGGATTGCTGAACAGGGACTGGAAGGAGGCTCCCGCAACCGAGAGCCCCGCTCCGACGAAGAGGGACAGCAGGATCCGGGGAAGCCTCACCTTGCAGATGACCGAATGGGCCGTGGAGGCGGCGCTCTGGCCCTTCAGCGCGGAGAGCAGAATTTCGAGGGTCTCTCCGACGCCGACGTGATAGCGCCCGATTCCCAGGCAGAGCACCGCCGCGGCGACGGGCAGAAGGGCCAGCAGGAAAAAAATCCACCGCTTCCGCATGTTCACTTGGCGTCGGCGGCCTCGCGCGCGGGACTGAATATCCTGCGAAGGTCCTCGTCCGTCAGGTCGAGGTTGTAGAAGCGCTTATAGTAGGCACGCACCTCGGCGTCCATGTCCACGTCCGCGAAGAGCTCCGGCTGATTTTTCTTCGCCAGCCACTTCAGCACCAAGGGCGTATCCGATGCGGGCGGATACCAGCGGTACATGCCCAGCGGGAACTTGTAGACCTTCCGTTCGCGCACCGCCCTGACGGTGCTCCAGTCGTGTCCGGGGATCGCGTTCTCGTACAGGTCCTCCGGCATGTGGCGGCTGAAGTTCGTGATGTAGATGATGTCGGGGTCCCAGGCGTAGATCTGCTCCATGTTGATGTCCGCCACCCCCGAGAGCTCCGAGGCGACGTTGACCGCCCCGGTGGACTCCAGCCAGTACTGCCCATAGAAATTGCTTCCCGACGTCTTGATGTTCCCCTCGCCGTAGTTGAAGAGGATCAGGGCGCGCGGCCTCTTGAGGCCCTTCACGCTACTTAGCGCGGCCTGAATCTCGTCGTAGGTCTTCCGGCCGTATTCGACGATTCCGGACGCCCGGTCCTCCTGCTGGAGAACCTCCCCAAGGAGCTTGACCCAGCTCTCGAAGGTCCTGATGGTGTCGAACCCCGAGAGGGCCGTCGAAAACCCCACGGCGGGAATGCCCGTCAGGGCCAGCTGCCCTGCGTGGGCTGCCGTCTCCACCCTGTAGAACACGACGTCGGGCTTCAGCTTGAGCAGCTCCTCGGCGTTCAGCACGTCCCCCTTCAGGAACTCGGTGCTGGCCCTCAGGATGCCGGGCGCCACGCGGGGCAGCAGGGAATGCTTCGCGGCCGACATCGAGCCGGGATGGATCCCCACCAGCTTGTCCCCGGCCCCCTCGAAAAGGCAGTAGACGGACGGCAGGGGCCAGGGGCCCGTGATGACGATGCGCTCGATCTTCGCCGGTATGCGCACCTCCTTGCCGGTGTGGTCGACGACCACCCGCGTCGCCTTCTCCGAGCCGGGTTCCCCGGACGCCGCCCCCTTCGCCGCGTCGGAGGCGGCCGACGCTGCCCCGGTGAGGCTCAAAAACAGCAGCAGAACGGTACAAAACAGTCCCGAAGGATAGGAAAGACGATCGTACGTAAACTTCATGCGGAACATCATCCTTTCTCAAGTCTCAAGTCTCGAGCGACAGTCACGCGACACTCAGGAAAGTTTCCGGGGGACGGGTTCTGCCCCCCTCGCTCCGGCGCACTTATCGGCGCGGGGGGCGGGACGCCGAAGAAGCGCGGAGAACGACTCGTTGAAACGTCCGCCGATATGGCGAACGGGCGCAACGGGAGACTGATGGCTGGATACGGCATAGAGCGGAAACGGGATGAACTTCACGGAATCGCCCCGCAGCAGGGGCTCGAGGAAGGGGTCGCCCACGACCAGGGAGGGGCCCGAGTTCATCGCGGTCCGGATCTCCGCCTCGTCCCTCAGGTCCCGGTCCCCCGGCAGGGCCAGGTCCGGCTCCATGCCGAAGATGCAGCCCACGGCAATATCGCACACCCCAAATTCCGTTCCGAGGGCGCATCGGATGGCGTTGGCCTGAACCTGCTCCCCGACCACCAGGACCTCCGGATGCTCGGACGGAGACTCGCCCTTCAATATCCGGGGCTCGGGAAGCTCGCCCTCCAGCATGGCGCCGAGCGCCTGGAAATACGCCTTGAGGGAGGCCGCACCCATCGGCAGGCCGCAGAGATACGGCGTTCCGAACCGGCGGTACATCCATTTCGAGACCAGAAAGCCTGCTCGGGACACCGCCAGGTTGACGCGGGCCGAGGCTGCGCGCCGCAGCGCCTCCAGGTCGTATCCCATCGCCAGCGTCGCTGTGACCTCGACGCCGCGTTCCTGCAGGGCGTCCTGGAGGTTGCGGATATCGACCCCATCGGCGAAGTCGAGCGGGGTCGCCCCCACGATGCCGACCGTGTTCGGCACGGAGGGGGAGGGCTCGGCGAAGCGTTCCAGCAGGGCGATCAGTGCGGCGGAAACTCCGCGGTCGTAGTAGGCCGTCCCCGTGGTGTCGAACCCGAAACCCGGCAGCCCGGTCCGGGCCTCCAGTTCCGTGGCGATGCCCTTCATGTCGCTGCCGACGACCATCGGGACGGGGCTGCCGACCAACGCCGTCAGCTTGGGGCCCAGGTCCCGGCATGCGGCGATCATGCGGCCGATCAGCTTCTCGTCGTCCCCCATCACGGCATCGATGTCCCTCAGGGCCGAACAGAAGATCGCCGCGCCCGCCCCGTACCACCGCGGCTCGTCGTAGCCCGTGTAGTTGCCCGTGCATCCGGAGGCGTCGTGGATGGCGACCACGGCGGGGAGGTCGAAGAAGACCGATGAGACCCCCGAGTAATCCGGGGAGAAAGGGGGAAGGCATAGGGACAGGCGTGCCATCACACCACCAGCCCGTAGCTCTCGATCAGGCGTTCCAGGTCCGTCTCGGCCTCGGCGGCCGCACGCATCCGCTCCATCAGGACCCTCAGCCCATGGAACCCGAAGAGCGCCCCATCGGCGAAGAGGTCCACTACATGTCCGGCCCCCGCTAGGTAGGCGCCGTCCACCCCGATGGCAAGCGCCTCCGCAAGACGCCCCTCGAATCGCACGGCTCTGTGATGCTGAGGCTGCACGAGCTCCACGTCCGGCCGATTCTCCTCCAGCCAGTCCAGGCTTTTCCGATCGATGGGGATGCACTTTTGGGCCACCACGCGCCGGACGGAGAACCCGTACTCCAGGAGGGCTCGGGCGAGGCCGAAGGGGCGGGTAACGGCGGACGCGTCCACGATCACCGGCCTGTCCCCGACGGCTCGCAGGGCCGCCTCGACGGCGACGAGCGCAGCCGCACGTTCGGCGGAGAGATCGGGCTCGGCGCCCGATGGGTCCAGAAAGTCCCGAAGCTGCCGGTAGCCCGCTTCGATCTCCCCGATGCGGTAGCTCACGGGCAGGAGGAGGAAGGGGATTCCCAAAGCTCGCTCCATCTCCTTCGCGGCCTGCACTCCGGTTGGCGCCAGGACGAGGTTCGCCCGGCTGGAGGCCATCCGCTGGAACTCCTCGAAGGTCCTGCAGCGCGAGATGTGCCGAAGCTCGCCCGCGCCCAGGCCCTCGAGGACACGGTGCAGCTCGCATTCCGGGGCCACCGCCTCCAGGTTGCCGATGCTGTTGACCGACGTCTCCTTCGTCTCCGAGGGCTCCAACAGGCTGTAGATGCGCCTCCGGATCGTAACCGGAGGTGGGGATTTCGAGTCGAGGGAGATCGGATTCATGTGGCATATCCGAAAGCGCAGATCGGGGAAACGGCCGTACAGGACCTCCAGGAGCGCCTCCCGATCCGTCCCGATCAGGTCGTCCAGACAGCTCAGGAAGATCAGTACGACCCTGGGACGCCGGGGCAGCGCGTCCAGGAGCTCCTCCACGGCCCCGGGGATCTGGTCGTCGTAGCCCCGGACGATATCGTTCTGGTCGACGTAGAGGTAGGCCAGCCGGTCCTTGAACCCCTGGCGCATCGCCCCGATGGCCCCGTGGCGCCCGCAGGCGAAGGGACATACGAACAGCTGCACGCTTTCCGGAACGAGCATCCCGATGCGCACCATCCCCCAGCCGCCATGGGCCGGGGATGTGTAGTGAAGCGTGTCCTCGAACGTGCCGTTCATCCCCCGCACACCTCGAGAACGCGCTTCGCAAGGTCGCGGTACTCCGCTGCCATGGGGCTGTCCGGAAGCGCTTCGAGGACGGTGCAGCCGCGGTTCTCCGCAGTCTGGACGTCGCCGTTGCGTGGGATCTTCTTCAGCACAATGGTGTCCAGCGCCTCGGCGGCCTCGGCCACCCGGCGGTCCTCGTCGGCGATGTTGCGCGAGTTGTGGATCAGGCCCGCCAGCCTGGCGTAGCCGCGTTTTCCGAAGCTCTCGATGGCGCAGGCGATGTTCGATGCCGCAAATAAAGCCATTTGCTCCGCCGAGGTAACGATCAGGACGTGGTCGGCATAGCCGCCCCGTATGGGCATGGCAAACCCGCCGCACACGACATCCCCCAGAACGTCGTAGAGGATCACGTCCGGCCGGAACCTTTCGTAGGCCTCGAGTTCCTCGAGCTTCTCGAAGGCCGCTATGATGCCGCGCCCCGCGCATCCGACCCCCGGGGTCGGACCTCCGGACTCCACGCACAGACACCCCCCATACCCCTCGAAGACGATATCCTCGAGTCGTACGGAATCCGCACCCTCCCTCATCCGTTCCAGTACGGTCGGAATGGCGCGTCCCCCCATCAAGGTCTTGGTCGAGTCCGCCTTGGGGTCGCACCCGATCTGCAGCACCCGGAGCCCCCGCTCCGCCAGCGCAGCCGAGAGGTTGGACGTCGTCGTCGACTTGCCTATTCCACCCTTGCCGTAAACTGCTATCTTCCTCATATAAAGTTTTCCTTCCAAACCTTTCAGCTCTGGTTGTTCCAAAAAACTTTTTCAACGAAAAGAGATGTGCAAGGGTAATGATAGCATACAAGTGATACCGATCAAACATACCGTTCGTGTCATCCGCTCACGGTAGACGAAAGAACGGCGGAGCCCTTAAAGAGCTCCGCCGTTCTTCGATGGGAAATACCTCGCCCGCTAGCAGGGGGAGTGAATTACTTTTTCAGGGTCTTCGACTTGAAATCCTGGGCTGGCTTGTAGTCCGGGTTGATCGCCAGCGCCTTGTCGATCCACTGGAGCGCCTCGTCCGTCTTCTTCAACTTGTGCGCGGAGACCCCCGCCCAGTAGGCCGAGAGGTAGTTGACGGAGGGGTGTGCATCCGCCGCTTTGGAGAATTCCGCGTAGGCGTCCTTGTACTTGCCGTTATTGAACTTGTTGTAGGCGTTGCGCTGCATGATCCCCAGGAGGTTCTTGTCCCCGCCCGAGATGGCGTAGGTCTCGATGACCTTGGCGTCCGTGGACTGGTTGGGGTCGAGCCCCGGAATGACCTTGGCCTCGCCCGCCGCCGGCTTCTCGTCCGGCTTGGGCTGCTCCGTGACGGTCGCCGGAGACGGAGTCTCGGTGTTTGCATTCGGGGTGTCCGAGGCCGTCGGGGCGGCCTGGGGTTCCGCGCCGCCCTTGGGGGCGTCTCCGAATATCTGCTCGAAGGTCCCGCTGGAGGCGGCGGGACGGGAGCTGGCGAATTTGAGGGACTTGATCATCCTGCTGCTGATCGGCTCGACCTTGTCCCCGCGGCGGACCAGGGAGGCCTTGCCCCCCTTGACGAACGTGCAGTTGCTGTAGGTGGACGTGGCCTCGCGGACCTTGAGCACGGCGAGGGCCAGGCGCTCCTGCCCGATGGTCTCGCCGTTCATGCCGAGGATCGTCTTGCCGTCGGCGTAGACCAGATACAGCGCCCCTTCCTTGGCCCCCATGGAGGAGCCGATGTCGATCGTTACCTCCTTGTCGGCCACCGCGACGACGTGCGAGCTCTCCCCGCCGAGCGTGCCTCGGATGCGGGCCGCCAGGCGCGTCACCGAGTCCGAGATGGCGCGGCCCTCCAGGCCGTCGAAGGTGCCCTCCGCCAGGACCGCTCCGCCCAGGTAGAGGCCGGAGACCTCGTTGGAGGAGTAGCCCGTCTCGGAGAACGCCAGCCTGATCTCGGCCGTCGAGGTGTCCACGATGCGGACGTCGATGGTGGCCTGCGCCTCCTCCGACCCGGTCGCGATGCCGATGTGGCCGAAGAGGGGGATCGCCCCTCCCGAGGCCTTCTTGCTCAGCTCCGTGACCGCGCCCAGAAGGATGTACTGCACGCCGGCGACGCGCCCCACCTCGGCCGCCGTGCTGGCGTCCACAAGCCCCGACTGTCCCAGCCGGATCTCCTTGCCCACCTTGTCCAGCTGCTCCCGCTCGATCACCGCGATGGACCGCGAGCTCGCGAGGGCGCGGGTCATCAGGTCCATGACGGCGTTGGCCTGCTGCTGCGACACGCCGGACGCCTTGCTCTCGAACTGGAAGACGCCGATCCGCACCTTTTCCTCCCCTGCCCAGGAGGGAAGGACAAACAGGGTCAGGGCAAACAACCACGCCAACACAACGCTCTTACGCACCCTCATAATCAAAAGCACCTCCGCTTTTTTGTTCGGACACTCCATGGCTCCATGCCGTCAATCGAGGCGCAGGCCCCTCATGCTCTCCACGTGCTTCATCACGGCCTTCCGGGTCGCCGCGGCCAGGATGCCGTTGATCTTCCCCGCACCGAACCCGCCGTACTTGGTGACGAGGCCGCCCAGCGTCTGGTTGGAGGCCCCGCGCTCCGCGGCCGCGTAGGCCACCTCGCCCGTCTCGTTGTTGATGATGCGGATGTCGAGCGTCACGTAGGCCGTGTTGGAGGCCCCTCCGACCCCTCCGATCCCGGGGATGGGGACGGCCCCTCCCGCCGCCTTGTAGTGGTACTCCGTGACGGCCCCCGTCATGGAGTACTGCGCCCCCTTGATCTTGCCGAGCTCCGGGGCCGTGGACTCGTCCATGAGTCCCGATTGGCTCAGCCGAATCTCCTCCCCGACGTAGTGCAGCTTCTCGCGCTCCACCAGGGTGAAGAGCCCCGCCTCGTAGAGCTCGGTCGTCATCATCTCGGTTATGGCGGAGGCGGGAATGTCGCCCCCCGCCTTGTTCTCGAACTCCCGAACCGCCAGGCGCGGTTTTTCCCGCGCCGCGGCGGCGCCCGCCAGGGCGAGGGATATTACCAGGACTGCCAGGGTCGCCAAGATTGCCGGAATGGATAAAATACCCCGGCGCAGGCCACGCTCTCGTCTCATGGCGGGGCCTCCTATTCCGTCATCCTTTTGACGGCCAGGGCGGCGGCGGCCTCGAGGGACTTCTGTTTGGCCTCCGATGGAGTGTAGCCCACCTGCTTGCCCGCCACGGTGTCGGCGTAGATCTGGCTCCCGTTCGACGCCGTCACCATGACGGCGACGGAGGATGTGCCCGTGTAGAGCTGAAACTCGTTCAGCACGGGGCTTCCCGCCTCCACCTGAGCCGTGATCATGGTGCTGAACCCGTACTGCCTGCCCAGCTTCATGATGGCGTCCACGTTGCCGTCCAGCGCCAGGGCCGCGGCCTTGCTGCGCCGGATGGCCTCCAGCTTCTTGGGGTCCACCACCTTGTACCCCTTGGCGAGGAGCTGGCGCGTGAAGACCGAGGCCGTCTGTGCCGCCTCCTGGGGGGAGGCGCTCTTGACCAGCACGGCGATCGACCCGTTGGGCAGCGCCGCGTGCGCGGCCCCCGGCGTCAGATGGAAAAACAACCCCAGGACGAGGACGAGCCCCGCCCGACAACATTTCGATACCACCGACATCTCCTCCTTGAAGAGTTTGAAGAATTTTCAGTAAAACACTGATTTAAGGAAACGCTTTACAGGACCACAGCCGGGACCGCCGCGTATGCTCGAAAGAAGCTCTCCTATTTCAGGTGCAGCCGCTTCATCTCGCCCGCCACGTAGGCCTCCCCGCGCTTGCCGAGCAGACGGGAGAGCGCCGTCTCGACCTCGATAAAGTACAGCCCGCCCTCGATCCTCTCGGTCAGGATCCGTACCGGCGGGACGGGGCCCGCGAGCCACAGCGCCCGTCCCCGGAGCTCCGGGTCCGCCAGGATGCGCTGGCGCAGCGACAGCAGGCCGCGGCGCGCATCCGTCAGGGCCGCCCGGCGCGCCAGAAGCCTGCCCTGGGCCGTGTTCTGCACCACGCGTCCCACGCCCCGTACGAAGGCGCGGTTCTCCTGCCAATCGGCATAGAGGCTCTCCTCCGTCATCTGAAGCAGGTCCTCCGTCGTCGCCGGGACGGGTTCGGCCAGGGGCGCCGCCAGCCCCGGGGCGCAGAGGCAAAAGCACAGGGCGGAGGCGAAAACCCCCTCAACAAAGAACGCCCGAAGCATGCGCCGCAGGCCCGTCATGGCGCGGGGGCCTCCGCGCCGCGGCCCTCGACCAGCGAATCGGAGACCCCGTCGATCTCACAGCCCCTGTCCGACAGGATCGAGGCCAGATCCTCCGCCGTCTTGTCCGAGACGACGTCCAGCTCCAGCTCGCCCTTGCGGAACTGCCTCTGGTAGACGCCGGTCACGCCCTCGATGCCCGAGAGCTCCTCCTTGAGGGCCTTCACATCCTTGAAGGCGACGCCGGTCAGCTTGATCTTGACCGTCCGCCCGGGGATGCCCCCGGCCGAGCCCGAGATCAGCGCGTAGGCGATCTTGTTCACCAGGCTCTTGCCCGCGCGGCTGGCCCCCGGTTTCAGCCCCTTGACGGCCCCGTCCTCGAGGGAGGTCCCCTTCTGCTTTTCCTCGTAGGTGTCGGAGCCGAGCTGATAGGCCGACGCGGCCAGAACCGCCTTGAGCTGTACGGTGCTGCGCACCCCGTAGATGCGGACGCCGCTTATCTTTTGATCCGCATAGGAGCTGGCGTAGGCCTTGCCGTAGATCAGGACGTCCGCCTGGAAGTCGCGGGCGATCTCCCTCAGTTTCTCGGGGTCGTCCGCGCTCCGCGCCGCGGCCAGGTCGATATCCTTCAGCGTCCCGGCCTGGGTGGCGTCGACCAGCAGGTACCCCGCCTTCTCGAAGACCCGCAGGATCTCGCTCTCCGCCGTGGAGAGGAAGGAGGGCTTGTCTCCGATCCGCTCGTCGAGCAGGACCATGATCCTCGGGTTGCCCAGCGCATCGATGACCGCCGGCCCAAGCACCCCATCCAGGGCCGCCTCGGCCACGTCGCAGACCGCGGACAGGTGCAGCAGGCCGTCGGAGTCCTCCCACTCCCTTTGAATATCCATCCTCTTGACGATCCCCTGGGACTGGGAGAAGACCTTGTCCTTCACCACCTCGAAGTTCTTCATCTCCGTGATGCCGGTGACGTAGGCGCCCAGGGCCTTCTCCAGCGCCTCGCGCATGACGGAGCGCTTGGCGTCCTCCCGGGCCTTGTTCTTCGCCCCGTCGACGATGGGGGCGTAGCCCTCCGCCTCGACCGTGATGAACTTTCCCGCCGCCGGCTTGGGGGCGGCCTTCTTCGCGGCCCATGCCTCGTCCGGAACGAGTCCCGCCGTCAGGGCGAGGAGGATGAGGCACAGCGCCGCCATTCCGAAGGCCCCTCCTTTCCGGAGGGGCCGAACCGCATCGAATCCCGCAGCTTTTCTCATCGAACGGCGCCTACTTGGAGACCACGATCACTTTGCAGTCCTTGCGGAAGTCGTAGGAACTGCCCCGGACCTTCGCGGCCACGGCGTTGCTGACGACGATGTCCACGTTTCCGTTCTTCAGCTTCAGCGCCTTGGCGACGATCGGGTTGCCGGCGACGTGGACCTCGCCCTTCGCGTAGTTGATGTTGTTGTAGTAGGCGCAGAGCCCGGACTGGAGGAAGCGGTCGTAATCCACGAACTCCATGCCGTATACGGGCTTGCCCGACTCGTCCAGAACGCGGAAGCTCATCGAGGGCACCAGCGGAAGGTGACGGGCGTCGATGACGAGCCCCGTGTAGCGGCCGGCCGACTTCTTGGGCTTGGGCTCCTTGTACGTCTTGTCGACCGGGATCTTCGGAGCCACGACGGCCCGGACCGGGGGCAGCTTGATCCGACCGGTGACCGTATAGGCCTCCCCGTCCCACTCGCCGCGCATGACCTCCACGTTCTTGATGATGCCGGAGATCTCCGAGCGCACGCGGTCCTCGGCCATGAAATCGTTCATCGTTGTCTGTGCGTCGATCTGGACCCCCTTCATGAACTCCAGGAGGTTGCGCTGAAGGTCCAGGGTCGCGCCCCTGCGCGCAAGCGCCTTGCCCTGCGCCCCCTTCATCCCCGTGGGGGCCACCGCCATGCCCGTGGCCTCGATGTAGTTCTCCGTCCAGTTCATCAGGCCGTTTTCCTTCTTGACGACGACCGCTCCCGGCCCGTTCACGTCGGGGACGGCAATCGGCGCCTCGGCGACTACGGGCGCCTTGTCCATCAGTGCGATCTCCTTGTTCTGAAGAGCCGCCTCCTTCTCGGTCAGGGCGGCCTCCTTCTTCTTCAGCTCGGCCTCACGCTCCGCCAGGTCCGCCTCGCGTTTCTCGGCCAGGGCCGCTTCCCTCTTCTTCAGATCCTCCTCGCGGGCGGCGAGCTCCGCGGACGACTCGGAGGATGCCTTGCTCTGCCTCTCCAGTTCGGTCTCGCGGGCCGTAAGGGCGGCTTCCTTATCCTTCATCGCCGCCTCGCGCTCCGCAAGCTCCGCGGACGAGGCGATGGAGACCTTGTCCTGGTTCGCCAGCTCGGCCTCGCGTGTCGTGAGGGCCGACTCCCTCTTGGCCAGCTCCGCCTCCCGTGCCGCGAGCTCCGCGGACGACGCCGAGGCGGACTTGCCCTGATTCGCCAGCTCGGCCTCACGCTCCGCCAGGGCCGCCTCCCGTTTGGCCAGCTCCGCCTCCCGTTCCGCAACCTCCACGGAGGATGCGGAGGCTGCCTTGTCCTGCTTCAGCAGGTCGGCCTCCCGTTCCGCAAGGGCCGACTCCCGTTTGGCCAGCTCGGCCTCGCGCTCCGCAAGCTTCGCGGACAGGGCGGCGTTGCCCCGTTCGTCCGAAGCCGCCTCGGCCTCGGGCGACGATGGCTTTTCCTCATTTTCCTTGACCTCGGCGGCCTCGCCGTCGAAAGTCGCCTTTTCCTCGTCGGAGGACTCGGTCTGGGGGACGGATGCCACCAAGACATTCTCCGCCGCCGGGCCGATATCCGCCCTCGCGTCCCAGGGGGCGGGGAAAGCCGAAAAGCCGGCCAACACAAGGGAAACCATGAACATCTTCAACATAATGCCAATCCCCTCCTGTCAAAATGGAAATACGGCACACAGTCGGATGCTGCAGCCTCTTCTGTCCCGCCCCGTATTTTATAGTGTTGGGGTGCTTCGCACAAATGCGTTTGATCCTCTTTCGCGTCGAAATGGGATGGTTTTGGGGGTGGGATTTCCCACTCGCCCGGGTCAGATCAGTCCGGCGAAGGGGGAGACGTAAAGCGCCACGTCATCGTACCAGTTCCGGAACTGCCGGGCCCAGGCCAGCTGCACGACGGAGAAGAAATCGTCCGGCGGGCCCCCCAGGGTGTCGTGCAGGAGGGCCTGCTCGTAGATCTCCGTCGGGAAACTGTAGACCAGCTCGCCCTTATGGCGCAGGGTCGCCGCCTTGGGCTTGCAGCCCAGGGCCATCCGCCCCCGCTCGTCGTCGAAGAACGTCACGGAGTAGGAGACGTCCCCCAGGGTCCCGTCCGGGAAGGTCAGTCGGCGTTTGCGTTCGTACCCCTGCTCCTGCAGCTCCTTGTCGCTGTCCATGGAGATGCGTTCCTCGATCCTGTCTACGGCGTCGAAGTGCCGTATGAAGGCCGCCAGCTTGCATCCCAGCCCCATGAGGCGGGGGTCCCGCAGCGTGAAGGAAACTTTTCCTGGCTCCGCAGGTTTGGGGAGGCCCGGCGTCTCGGGGGGCTCCTCTCCCCGCCAGAGCAGGTCGACGAAGTCCGATCCGTCCGCCTGGCAGAAGGAGAAGCCCAACAGCATGGCCGTGGCGGCTATCCGAACCGGGCTGTGCCAGCGCGCCGGTCGTGCGCCTGCCAGCTGACGCACGGCCCCGGTCTTGATAAGGTGGTCCGCCGTGCGTTCGTCGTTCCGTATCTCGAGCTTCGCCGACAGGGCCTGCCCTTCCTCGGGGGAGAGGGGAAAGAAGGGGCGGAACCTCCCCCTCTTTTTGTCCTCCTCCGTGAAGTCGGCGATCCAGAGCGAGGACCGCCTCTCCTCGGACAGAAGGTGCAGCTCCCCCCTGTCCGTAACGATCTCCGGTGCGTGGAGGACCTTTTCGAGGTCGACGGAAAATTTCCAGAGCCTGGGGCGGAACGCCGTGTACACGGCGTACTCGGAAAGGATGCGCTGCAGGAGGGGGACAAGGTCCGCGATCTCGTAGCTGAAGCTCTCCGTCCTCTTCTTCCCCTGGACGGCGAGCTTGCGCTCCCGATTTTCCATCCATGAAAGGTGAATCAGTTTTCTGGAGTTCTTGTTCTTGTTGAGGACAACGAGACGGGGGGAGAGCCCCTTGGTCCATATCTGAAGCGCGATGTTTTCATCCACGTCGCAGCTGCTGACGATTTCCCCCTTGTCGTCCATCCGCACCATCCCCTTGCGCCTTCGGCCGTCCCCGTCGGGAGGCCGATCGGGTTCGGAACGAGTCCATAGTTTCCTCCAGTGTAACATAAAAAAAGAAGAAAAATTTCGGGTGTTGCTGACCTTCGCCAAAAAAGTTCCGTTCGATGACTTTGAGGGGAAAAGTGTGGGGCAGTACTTGAAGGCAAGGAGTTCCTCTCTCTCATTCGAACCGCCAAGTCGTGAACGAGGGCACGAAGTTCCGGGGGATCCAGGACGGTGATGTATGAGGCGGCGGACAGCACCTGGTGCGCTGCGTCCCGAAGATCCGGGACGTGGGCCTAGCGCTTCATCCCGGGGATTCGGAGCCGGAGCTGTGGGGCCCGGGCCGGCCTGTGCGGGCAAGGGCCTCGGCGGCGCTCGAGGCTCCCAGGGCGCGGTAGAGCCTGAGGACATGGTATTTTGCCGTGCTGTGGGCTATTCCAAGCTCCTTCGCGATCTCCCCGTAGCTCGCGTTCCTCCCGAGAAGTTCCAGAATCCGAATCTGCCTGTCGCTCAGGGCGGGGACCGCCGCCGCTTCCTCCACCATTTTCGATGAAGTCAGGGGTACCTTATCGGTCCCCGCCATGGCCGCCCGGACCCGGACCGCGAAATCGATCCAGAGGGCCTTATGCGTTTTGTGGGTTCGCAGCAGGGTGTCGAGGACCGGGGCGAGGGCGGGCGCGTCGTCGATGAAGAGCCTCGGGAAATTGCAGAGCGCCCCGATCTTAAGTGCCCTCTCCATGCAATGGAGGCTTTTTTTGCGGTTTCCCAGGTTCCTGTGAGCGAGCGAGAGCAGCAAAGAGGCCTCGATCATGTCCAGTCGTCGCCGAAAATTCATCCCAAGCCTCAGCAGCTTCTCCCCGAACAGGACAGCCAAGGCGTCCTCCCGGACGGCGAGCAGCGCCCGTTCCGTGACGAAGTGCTGGTACATCCGGTACAGAGGTAACCCTTCAGTGAGGGGAGCAGCGTAGGTGTCCAGCCACTCCCGCGCCGCCTTTCCATCCCCGCCTGCGATGCGGGCGGCGAAGCGCCAGGCCCGAAGGCTCGGGCGCAGAAGGAGGAACCCCTCCCCCTCGATGCGCCGTTCCGTCTCCTTCTCGATTTTTGCGGCCTCGTCCGCTCGTCCCATAGCCCTCAGGATGGCCGACAGGATCAGGTCCGCGGAGAAACGTACCTCCGCCCTGCAGGGCGTCGTCTCCATCATCTCTTGGCTCCTCAGGGCCCGGAAACAGGCCTCGGGGAGGCGGCTGCTTTCGTAGAGGATCCCCGCAAGCTGGCATTCCAGCATGACCTGATGCTCGTTTCCCAAAAGGGGAGTAAAGGCCCTCCGCCTCCTGGCGGCCTGGACGTAGAGATCGCGGCCCCGGGCCAGGTCCGAGTGGTCTATCAGGGAGCGGTGCAGCATGGGCATGGCTGCGGTAAAGGTCCCCACCCGGAGCTGTCCGTCGGGCAGGAGACGCTTCAGGTCCTTTCGTCCCTCCAGGAGCTCGTCCGTATAGCGGTCCAGGGGCCTGCGAAAATCCAGTGCCCGGAGCGCACAGAAGAGCTGCATGGCATCCCTGTCCGCCTTTTTCGAAGATGAAGAGATGTCCTTCGAGCTCCGGCTTTCCAGCTCTCGTTCAATCTTATCCATAAGCCGGAGGAATTGCCGGGCGTTACCCTCCACGTAGTACACGAAGGCGCATTGGGTCATTATGGGAAGATTCCCCTCGAAGAGGTCCTTGCGCAGCTCCTCGCGTCCGTCGATCACGTATTCCTTGAAGAACGCGATGCGGTCCTCCACCGAGCTGGAGGCGGCAATTCGCCGAAAGGCCGCGCAGCAGGCGGACAGTCCCCTGGAGTCGGAGCATCGGATGTAGTGCGCGGCGGCGGCGTAGTAATCCTCCTCCTCGAAGAGCGCGTCGGCCACCTTTTTCTCGAGGGCATGAATCTCGTCGGCACTGCGGCTTTCGTAGAGCTTCTCCCTCAGAAAGTCCCGAAAAAGGTCGTGCAGGCGGTAACGCCCGTTTCCCAGGCGGGAGACGAAGACCAGGGACTCGAGGATTTCGGCGCTGTCCGGTCGTCCCGTCAGGCGGCGGCACAGCCGTCCGTCCAGCAGGGCGGGCAGGGAGGCCTGCATCAGAAAGTCCCGAATCCGGTCGTCCCAACCGATCCAGACGTGGACATCCAGGTAGCGGCGCAGCAGCTCCTCCCCCTGCAGGGCCCCGTCGGGGGAAACTTCCTCCTTTTCCCTTTCCTCTCCCGGCGCCCCGCTCCCCATCAAAAAGGCCCCCACCGCTATGGGCCATCCCGCGGTCCGCCTCAGGAGGTCGGTCGCCCGGTGGGGGGAAAGGCCGTTTCGAGTCAGAAGCCTTCGCAGTTCCTCCTCGTCGAAGGCCAGGTCTCGGGCGCCCAGGACGGTCATATCGCCCTTCAAGATGGCGTCCAGGAAGATGTCCGAGGGCTCGTCCCGGCTCAGGAGACAGACGGTGAATCCGGAGGGGAGGCGTTTCCGGAGCAGGGGGAGTGCCCGCGGCACCGCCCCGTCCCGCAGATGGTGAAGGTCGTCCAGGACCAGAACGTACTTTTTGGTGTTGGGGAGGAGCAGGTCCAGGGCGTCGAAGAGATACTCCAGAAAGGGGGGCTTCACCCGCTCCGCGGCCCGGGCCAGCCTCCGGTTGGCCCTCTGGGCGAAGGCGAGCCCTCCCAGGAACTTGCGGACGAAACGGCCCTCGTTGTTGTCGTAGGGATCCAGCGTGATCCAGGCATGCTTGTTGCGCTGCGGGGCCAGCCACTGCGAGACGGCGAGGCTCTTTCCGAACCCGCCGGGAGCCCCGACGTAGACCCAGTGCCCTCCGCGCTCCTTCGCGGCGTCCAGAATCGCGTTCACCCTCGCACGGGGCAGGATCCCCTTTCCTGCGCGGGGCGGAAGGAAGTGTTCCTCGGACATGGGCTTTCTCCTTAGGATGTTCTTCGTGATGGATTCAAGCGTATCTTTGATTCCCTCACAATTATACAGGAACATGAGGAGGGTTGAGGCCGGCCCTTGGAGGGGGCGGTGAACCAAGAAATTTCTCTTTTGCGGAAAAAAGTTGCCTTTTCGGGCTGTAATCATGACCTCGGGTTATGGACGCTCCCCGGAGCGGCGCATAGAATATCGCGGGTAGGGGGATTCAGCCTCTGTCCGTATCCAGCCTTGTTATCGGGAAGGGAGTTTTTGTGAATGTGGAGCAAGCGTATCGGTGTTTTGTCGGTGTTGGCGGTCCTCGTGTTCTCCGCTGCGGCCTTCGCGGCCGTGCAGGATTTCAAGGATTTTACCGTGGATGTCCCGGACGACTGGACCGCGACGCAGAACGGCACGACCGTGGGGATTGTGGCCAACGACAACTCTGCGGCGGTGAGCGTCACGGTGGACAAACGGGATGGAATGGAGGCCAAGGACCTGGCAGCGGCCTTCGCGCAGAAGTTGAAGGGCTCGGAGCCGGTGTTTGAGGACAATGTGTACCATTTCGACTTCAAGAACGAGGCCGGTGTGGAGAGCCGGGCGATCCTGAACACGGAGGACGATAAATACCTGCTGCTCGTCATCACGGGGCAGAACCCCAAGCTGGAGGCCCTCATCGACTCCATACAGGGGAAATAGCCACAATAAGATAAGCGGGGGGATGTCGTTCTCTCGGGGCGTTCCGCCTTGAATATGAGGAACATCCGGGGAATATTGCGGACGGGCTTTACCGCTGTTACGTTTGGATTGGGGGCTTTACGGGTACGGCGTGCGGTTTGCGCCGTACCTGTCGTTGTCTTTTATGAAGTTGAAGCGGGGGAAGGTGCGGAGATTGTTCGGTTTATGGAAAACGCGAAGGTCAGGGTGCTCGAAAAAAACTGGCCTCGGAAGGATTTTGCCTCTGGCGCGGGCCTGCGCCCTGTGCGCGGGGATGGCGGGAATCGTCCTGATCCACGGCGCGCCGGCGGACGCCGCCTCGTCGGTTTTGATCAACGGCAAGCCGCTCGCTCAGATCGACGACATCGTGAAGGAGACGACCGGCTCGCGCGGTGTCGTGAAGGAATCGCTTTTGAAGTTCTTGAAGGCGAACGACGGAAAATTCCGGTTTTATCCCACTCGGGGCGACGACAGGGGAAGTCCCTCCGAGAAAGCTCAGGTCAACCTCGGGGACGACGGCGGGTACACCAACACGGGCCTTCACCCGGCCGTCGGCAAAAAACGGGCCGCGGACGGCTCCCTCGTCGTGATGTATCCGTCCTCCAACGAGGGCGGCGTCACCCTCCGCTTCGCGCAGGTGAAGCCGGACGAGAAGGGCGGGCTCGCCGCGGCGAAAGGCTGGAGCACGACGATCGAGGCGTCCGGGTACCCCTACGTCACGGACTCGGCTGCCGGGCTCTTCCCCGACGGCGAGAGCGGCTCCGAGGCCTTCGTCGTCGCGTACTACACGGCGGGCGGGGACCCGTCGGGGAAGAAACGCCCCGGGTACGAGCAGACCTACACCGCCTGGCTGGCCTTCGTCGACCCCGTGGGGAAGCGCGTCGAGACCCGGCAGCTCGGGGCGATGAACGCCCATTACCCGTCGGTCCGCGTGGCGGCGGGGGACCTCGACCACGACGGCAGGGCCAACGAGTTCGCCCTCATCCGCACCGGCAGGGACAACAACTATTTTCTTCAGGTCTATCGCGCGTCGGGGGTCGTCGAGGCGTCCCCGATATACGAGACCGGCCTCGGCAGCCGGGACGGCAAGGGCGAGAAGGTCGACGGCTGCGACGTGGTGGCCGGGGACTTCAACGGCGACGGGAAGACGGAGCTCGCGGCGGTCTACGCCGACAAGGACGGCGACGACGCCTACCCGGCCGTTCGGACATACGGGTGGAACGGTTCCGGGTTCAGCGGCTCCGAGACGCGGCTGAACGATAAGGCTCAGCGGGTGGGCGGCACGTCGTGGACGCTGGTGTACGTCCCGCACTACGGGATCATCGCTTCTGCCGGCGACCTGGACGGCGACGGGAAGGACGAGATCGTCTTCCTGTCCGCGAAGTACGGGGATGACGGCGGGCAGCTCCAGGTCTCGGTGTGGGGAACGGACGGAGCCCTGAAGCCCGCGCGTAAGTTCTGGCGCAACACGGGACAGACCCTCGCCGGATACGGCGGGGTCGGCGGCGTGGACAGGGCGGAGTGCAGCTGCCTGCTCCGCAGCGCGTCGCTTGCGCTCGTGCCCCTGGGAGGGAGGTCCGAGCGGGGGGCCCCGCTCCGAAAGGTGTTCTTCTCGCTCTCTCAGGGCGACGATACGGACAAACGGTCGAGCGATTACTTCACCGGCGACAGGGTGTGGTACTTGTCGCCCGAGATCTCGGGCGGCAGCCTCACGGGCCTTTCCTCGCCCGTTCTTCACACGCAGGGCAGTGCGGGGCGCGCCGCGGCGCTCCTGCCCGGCGACTTCTACGGCGAGTCCATGGCCCTGGGCGAACCGACGCACCTGGTCTTTGAGGGCGAGCGCAGCTACGCCGCGGAGATCCAGACCCCGCCCTATCACGTGGACTACATCCAGGCCCCGTTCGAGGTCAACGGCGTCCGGCCGGAGAAGAAGTCCGTGATGAACCTGTCCTGGATGGGCTCGTCCGTCGCGTACTCGAAGAGCCAGACCGAGAGCAGCAAGGCCGACACGTCGTTCAGCGCGACCAGCGCGCTGGAGTGGGGGGTCAATGCGTCCGTCGGAGGGCGGTACAAGCTGATCGGAGCCAACGCCTCGGGCGGCTACAAGGACACGTCGGCAAGGGTCGAGAACGCGGCCAACAGCTCCCAGGCGACGGTCGCGACGACCATCACCAGCGTCACGGACGGATCGGACAACGTCGTCCTGTACAAGACCGACCGGCACGTGTGGCGCTACCCGGTCCTCGGCCCCGCGCCTCAGGCTCCGGACGCGCCGCTCGAGGAGGGGGAGAAGCTCAACGGGGACCGGTTCATGACCTTCTCGCTCTGCGATGCGCCGACGATCGTCCAGGGCGACGCCGGCCAGAGCGCGCAGTTCGACGACTACAACCCCATCCACGAGGAGGGCAACCTCTTCTCGTATCCGACGAAGGTCGAGAACACCCCGTATTACGGCGAAATGCAGCAGGAGCTGTCGAACAGGCTGAACTCGGCCGTCGGCGGCAGGACGGTGCTGGACCTCGCGGTCTCCCAGGTGACGACCGACGTGTCCGGTCTCACCACCAAATCGAAGAAGGCGGCGAACGGCTCGCTCAACGTCTCGCTCGGCGCGCCGAAGGTCTTCAGCGTCGGGGTCACGAGCACGGTCGGCTATTCCAACGAGCTGACGAACACCGAGACCTTCACCAAGACGTATCAGGAGTCCGAGAAGTTCACCGTGACCCTCAACAACGCGCAGCTCCCGTTCAACTCCAGTTACATCAAGCACCTCATCGAGACCCAGCTCTACGCCGACGCCGCCGGCGTGATGAAGGTGGCCTTCGGGGTGGACCTGGCCGACAGCAACGCGCTGGTCTGGCGGAACACGCCGGGCAGCCTGTACGCGGACAAGCCCGACCCCGCGCTCGTGCTTCCGGCGCGCTACAACCGCCGCGTCCAGTTGTCCGAGAGCGGAACGACCCGGGTGGTCTGGTCCGCCAACGAGGATCGCATTTCGGCGACGCAGGTGCGCGGAATCTCCTTCCGGGACGAGGATGTTCGGAAATCGACGACATCGGCCCTCGTCCGCGGAGGAAGGTACACGATCCGGATTCCGCTCTACAACGCCAGCTTCAAGGACGCGGGCGGCGTCGAGGTCGAGATGCGCCTTCGCGCTGGGGGCGGGGATGCGGACCTGCAGACGCTGGACCGGCAGACCGTTCGGCTTGGAGGCTGGACGCAGGGCGCGGAGGCCAACAAGGCGACCGCCTCGTTCACGTGGACCGTTCCGAACGACCTCACCCCCGGCAACTACGACCTCTACTTCGCCGTGGACCCGGACAACAAGCTTGACGAGCTTCACGAGGAATGGAGCTATCCGGGGGAGCCGGGCGGCAACAACGTCGGCCGCTATCCGATCGCCGTGCTGGCCGAGGAGCCGAAGGCTGCCGCGGGCCTGGCGGTCGTGTCCGCCCAGGTGGTCCGTGCGGCCGCGACGGAGGGGGACTTCAGCATGACCTTCAAGCCCATCCGGTCGGACGACACGCGCAAGCAGCTGACGCTTCCGGAGTTCCGCACGGAGCTCTTAAAGCAGACCTCGGACTTCCGCGCCCACGCCACGATCCGGTACAGCGGCTCCGAGACGCTGACGAACCTGCACATGACGGTGAGCCGGGTCAAGGGTGACGGCAGCGAGAGCCGCGTTGCGACGCGGACCATCCCGGCGATCTTCCCGAACACCGAGCGCAGCCTCTCGTTTATCGTGTCGCCGAGCAAGATGCGCGAGGGAACGCTGGCCGTCGATCTCGTCGGGGACAAGGGCGTGAGCCTCCACTGGCCGCGCGGTGACGCGAACGACCCGAAGGACCCTCCCGCGCACGGCGGCAGAAGGAGCGGCGGCGGGTGCGACGCGGGATTTGGTGGACTAGCCTTGGTTTTTACAGCTGCCTTCCTTCTAAGGAGAAAGGCGTAGCCTCGGATAGATACAGCTAGTCCCTTTAGGGGCGACGCGGGTGTCAGTGGACTGGCCTTGGCTCTTGTCGGGGCATTCCTACTGAGGAAAAAGGTGTAGCGTCGAATAAAAGTAGCTAGTCCGTTAAGCAGACGACCGCCTTCCGCGAGGCGTTAGCCTCGCGGGGCGTGTCGGTACGGCAAGCCGTAAACCTTCGGTCCGCTTATGCCGAACGGCAACACAGTTGTTGCTGTTCGGCGCAGCAGGCGACGCGGGTGTCAGTGGATGGACACTGGCTCTTGCAGCTGCGTTCCTATTGAAAAGGAAAGCCTGATTTTCAACAACCGCAGCTAGTCCCTTTAGGGGCGACGCAGGATGGAATGCTTTAGCGCTGGCCCTTGCCGCGGTATTCCTGCTGAAAGCGAAAGGAACACATTCTTTAGGGAAGCGCTGATTAAAACAAAAACGCATATTTTTCCAAAGAGGAGTATGCAAAACATCTATGGGCAAAAATCTCCAGCGCTTCCCTAAAATTTAACATGGGGGCTTCGCCCCCTGATGAAGCCCCTAAGCGACCGACACGGCTCGTACCTCGCCGGTCGTCTGCTTAAAGCTCCCACGCCGCTATCCCGATAGCGGCGGCCCCGGCAAGTTCAGCCCATCGACAAGCAAGCTGGGGTACCACCGGGGTGCTTCATGGATTAAATCAGCGTTTCTTTAGAAACGAAAGGAAGGGTTCGGTAATGAGAACGGTGCTTGTGTCGATTTTCCTTTTTTTGGCTTTCATTTTCTGTCCCGTTCATGCCGAGGGAAAGGGCTTGCCGACTCTGGTATCCCTGTCCGGGGCCGGTTGACCGGCCTGCAAACAGATGTCCAAAGTTTTGGATGCGATCAATGACCGGTATGAGGGC
>NZ_CAUUGJ010000019.1:0-28287 GCF_963544685.1 uncultured Fretibacterium sp.
CAAAACTTCTTAGGGTAATTCACGCCGTCATGACTTCGCAGAAACCCTACAATCCACAGAAACTTTTACCCCCTGCTGCCATTTCTCAATTAACCCCTTGACTTTTTCTAGCAGGTCTTAAATTTAATTTCGCGTTCCGTATTATACTCATCCGCCGGAGCTTCCCGCCTCCGCCTTTTTCCCCTCCCAACGAATCCCTTTTTCTACTCTCCCGTGTTTTTCCGTTCTCGGGCTTTTACCTCGTTACGCTTGACAATAGTTTTATATAAAATTACAATGATCTCACGATGCGCATCGGAGACGATATCGTTCAGAAGATCTCGGACCTGCGGAACCTGGCCAACGCCTTCATCCTTAAATGTCTGGAGGAGGAGGGCATTGTTGGTCTTGTCCCCTCGCACGGGGCCGTTCTGGCGGCGCTCTATCGCGAAGGTCCGCTGCCGATGAAGGAGATCTGCAAACGCATCCACAGGGACAAGAGCACCCTTACCGTCCTGGTGCGAAAACTGGAGGAGCTGGGCTATGTGACACGGGAGCCCGACGAAAAGGACAACCGCATTGTTAGGGTCCGCCTGACGGAGAAGGGCGTCGCCTCCCGCGGCGCTCTCGAACGGGTCTCCCTGCGCCTGCGCGAAAGGGTTTGGGGCGACGCTCCAGAGGAGGAAAAGGCGGCGGTCTGCCACGCATTGATCAAAATGATCGAGCGCATGGAACAGGACACGGCCCGGTGAGGCAAAAAATTTTTTGCATAAATAGTTTTATATCAAACAAAATGGAGGCGACGAAGTATGATCGACTTGGAGAAAATTCTGAGGGAGAACCCCAATGGAGTCCTGGCCACGCGAAACGGTGACGGAGTTGCGACGAGGATCTTTCAGTTTCTTTTCATGGAGGACGGAAATAAGGTCTATTTCTGCACGGAGGGCGACAAACCCGTCTACCGGCAGCTGACCGCCAACCCCAAAGTATCCTTCTGCACCTCGGCGAAGGATTGGAATCCGGTCCTCTCCCTGGACGGCAGGGCCGTCTTCATCGATGATACGGCGTTGAAACGGCGCGCCCTGGAGGAGTATCCCCTGATTCGGGATATCTTCAGGACCGCGGACAATCCCCTCTTCAAGTTATTCTACCTGGAGGTCCAGGAGATCCACACCTTCTCCTTCGCCGAAGGGGCAAAGCTCTCCAAACCGTGACCCGACAATATGCGAACGGGGGCCCTCGGCCCCCGTCGGATTACCGTTTTTTGGGAACCCCCGGTTTATGGCCGGGGGCCGTTTATCCTCGATCGATACGCTCAACGCTCAGAGCCGGGCCCGGCCGCATCGGCCGGGTAGCCCGTGGGGGAGGGCTGAGCCCGGGAATAGACGGATCGGTTCCGCTCCCGTCTGCGCCGCTCTTTTTGAAGGAGCCACGCGGACTCCAACGCCCCGGCCAGGGCCCCGCTGCTTCGCTCCCAGGCCTCCGCAGCCTTTTCCTCGAGAAAGACGTCCCGATCGGCATCGATCCCCACGGGCCGCCGGTGCAGCGTAAAGCGCTCTCCGTCGAAGGAGACCGAAGAACCGTCGTCGAACGGGACGTAGACCCTCATCATCCTCTTCCTCTCTCAAACAAAGGGGCCGCTCAAGGGGAACGGGTCAGGGAAAGGGCCATCTCCACCGCGTTCTCGCCATCCGAATAATAGTGGGCGCGCGTCGCCCCCCGCCGAAAGGACAGCCCCTCGTACAGGGCACGGGCGGGAGCATTGGCCTCCCCGACCCTCAGGATCAGACGCGTTCGGCCCATGGAGCGGGCACATTCCGCAACGGCCAGGACCAGCTGCGTCCCAATCCCGCGGCGGCGGTATTCCGGCAGCACCATGAGCCCCATCAGAAGCGCGAAACCCGCCTCGTGTCCCATCACCGCATAGCCCAGAAGCCTCGCACAGGCACCTCTGGAGAAGGCCCCCAGGTAGGACAGGCCCTTCTCGAGGGGGTCCGAAAGGGATGAGGCCGCAAGATCCCGGGCAATGACCGCATCCGGCCATGGGTAGAGGGAAAGCCCGTTCGCCTCGATGATCGCGGGAACGTCCTCCGGCCCGCAGAAACGAATCTCCGGCAGGAACATCCGTCGTTCTCAAAGGCCCCTGTCGATGGTCTGGCTGCGCTCCTGTCCCACGCCGATGAGCTTTACCGGGACCCCCAGCCCCTTCTCGATATACTCCACGTAGCCCCGCGCCTCCCGGGGAAGAGAATCGAAACTCGTACAGCCCGAGATGTCCCCCCTCCACCCGGGAAGCGTCTCGTATATCGGAACGACCTCGTCCAGGATGTGAGGCGAGGCCGGAAAGCCCTCCAGTCTCCTGCCGTTGTACTCGTAGCCCGTGCAGACCTTGACCTCCGGCATCCCGGACAGGACGTCCAGCTTGGTCAGGGCGACGACGTCCACCCCGTTCAGGGCCATGGAGTATTGGAGCCCCACCATGTCCAGCCACCCGCATCGGCGGGGGCGGCCCGTCGTCGCGCCGAACTCCCCTCCGGCATTCCGCAGGCGCTCCCCGATCTCCCCCGGCTCCTTCGTGGGCATCGGTCCCTCGCCCACCCTTGTCGTGTAGGCCTTGACCACCGCGATGACGCGGGTCAGGTCGCGCGGGGCGAGCCCCGTCCCGGTAAAGGCGCCGGCCGCGGAGGTCGAGGAGCTGGTCACGTAGGGATAGGTCCCATGGTCGATGTCAAGCAGGACGGCCTGAGCTCCCTCCAGCAGGACATGCCGCCCCTCGTCCACCGCCTCCCGGAGCAGACGCACGACGTCGCCGACATAGGGGGCCAGGGCCTTGCCCCATTCGCGCGCGGGCCCGTAGACCTCGTCGAAAGGAATGGGCTTCTCGTTGTACAGCCGGGTTAGGAGACGATTCTTCTCCTCCATCAGGGGGACCAGCCTCTCCCTCAGAAGGTCCGCGTCCAGCAGGTCCTCCACCCTCAGCCCGACCCGTGCATATTTATCGACGTAGCAGGGCCCGATTCCACGGCCCGTCGTCCCGATCCTGCGCCCCTTGCCCCTCGCCGCCTCCTGGGCCCTGTCCAGGACCTTGTGGTAGGGCATGACGACATGGGCATGGGGACTGACGACAAGGCGCGCCCGGTCCTGCCCCTTCTCGTAGAGCTCGGCCGTCTCGTTCAGAAACTGCTCGGGGTCGAGGACCAGGCCGTTCCCGAGGATGCAGAGCTTCCCGGGATAGAGCATGCCCGAGGGGAGCAGATGAAAGACGACCTTCTGACCGTTCGCGATAACCGTATGCCCCGCGTTGGCGCCGCCCTGATAGCGGACGAAGACGTCTACGTCGGCCCCCATCGCATCGACGACCTTGCCCTTCCCCTCGTCGCCCCATTGAGCGCCGATGAGCAGATCGACCTTATTTTCCTTCAATGCCATGCGCCTCCTAACCGCGCCCGCTGTCAAAGCCCCCGAAGGAGCCGCCCCTTCTACTTCTTCCTGGTCGAGGACCGGTCCTTCACGGCAGCCTTACGGACCTCGGCGATGGCCCTCTGGAGCTGGGCGTCCTTGGCCTTGTCCTTCTCGGGCTCCCCCTTGACCTCGATGGTCGGAGTGAGTCCGACGTGGTCGATCACCCTTCCGGAGGGCGTATGGTAGCGCGCGATGGTCACATAGAGGCCCGACCCGTCCGTCAGGGGAAAGAGCGTCTGGACCGAACCCTTGCCGAAGCTCTTCTCCCCGACCAGCGTGGCGCGCTCCCGGTCCAGGAGGGCCCCGGCCACGATCTCCGACGCGCTGGCGCTGCCGCCGTTGATCAGGACGGCCACGGGCATGGAGGTCAGGAAGAGCGAGGGGTCCGCCGAATACTTTTCATTGGCCTTCTCCGACCGGCCCCGGGTCTCGACGACGGCCCCCCCCTTCAGGAACATCCCGCAGATCTTCACGGAGACGTCCAGAAGGCCGCCGCCGTTGTTCCGAAGATCAAGGACCAACCCCCTGGCCCCCTTGCGGATCATCTCCTTCATAGCGTCGCGGGCCTCCTCATCGGTCTTCTGCTTGAACTGGGTCAGCCGGAGATAGCCGATGTCGTTCGACAGCATCTCGTAGCGGACGGACTTGATCTTGATGATCTCCCGCGTCAGCTCGAATTTCAGGAGCTCCTCCTCCCCGTCCCTGCGGATCCAGAGTGTCACCCGGGTATCCGGTCTGCCCCTCATGCGCTGGACGACCCGCTGGGAGTCCCAGCCCAAAACGACGTCGTCGTCCACCTTGACGATCTGATCCTTCGGCTTCAGCCCCGCGCGCTCCGCCGGCGTGTCCTCCATCGGGCTGATCACCAGAACCCTGCCGTCCCGTTCCCCGATGTACATGCCCAGGCCGCCGTAGCGCCCCTCCATCTCGATCTCCTCGTCCTTGAGCTGGTCGGGCGTCACGAAACGGGTGTAGGGGTCCTCCCAGGCCTCCACCATCCCCTTCATCGCGCCGTGCAGCAGCTTGTCCTCGGGAGCCGGCTTGGAGGCGGCATCGACCTGATAGGTCTCGATGATCGCTCTCGCCTGGCGCATGAGCCAGAGCGAACGGGCGCCGAAAGGGGATATACGTTCCAGATCGTTCAGGTCCGACGCCCCGGCGCTCCCCATGAATACGTTTCCGGCCGTCACGGCCGCGGCCACAACGCACAGCCACGCCACACCCCACAATACCCTTCCGTGTCTTCTCTCCATTGCTTCCAACTCCATCCTAAACATCTGCAAAGACAGGCGTTAAAACATGCGCCCCTGTCTCATTCGGCCCAACCGGCGCGTTTCGAGGGAAAACGCCGATCCGCTCCATGAAGCCTCCCTGATGAAACCCTTGATGAAGAATCCAGGCGACCGACTCGGTCGGAGAGGAAACCACGTGCTCGATTCAGCACGCCCCGTCCTCCGGGCGCTTGGGCCTCCCTCGCGTTGCTCGCCTGCTTATCGCTGCGCTTGCCGGTCGCCCGCTTATGGCGGTCTGCCCATGCGGGACTCCGGCCCGCCCGTTCCGAAAAGCTTTGCCGGGCCACCCCACAATCAGCGCTTCCCTAAAGGCGCCTCAGATAGTTCATCGGGTCCTTCGCCGTGCCTCCCTGCCTCACCTCGAAATGCAGGCTGTACTCGCCGGAGGTGCCCGTATTGCCCACCGTCCCCAGGAGCGACCCCATGCGGACGGCATCCCCCTCGCTCACCGAGGTCCTGTCCAGGTGCGCGTAGACCGTGGTGAGGTTGTCGCCATGATTCACGATCACGACCTGGCCGAACCCCCGAAGCCACCCACTGAACAGGACCTCCCCGGGACCGGCGGCCTTTACGGGAGCCCCCGCCGCTGCCCGGATGTCGATGCCGGAGTTGAAGACCTTCGTCCTGAAGACGGGGTGATTCCTCGAACCGAAGAGGGTGATCACGGGCCCCCGGATAGGCCATTCCAGCCGCGCTCCCCTGGCGAGATAGGTGTAGTCCTGCTGCTTCGGTTCCGGTCCCCGGGGGGGCTCCTCCTGTCGAGGCGCTGAAGGCGTCGGGGACGTCGGAGGCGTTTTCCCCGGGAGGTCCGGCGTACGCGGCCGGCCGCCCTCCGATTGCCGTCGGTGCAGCAGGTCGATTATCTTCTGGCCGACCTCCCGCTGCGCGGCCTCCATCTCGCGGGCGGCCTCCTCGGCCTTTCGGCGCTGCAGCAGAACCTCCCGAAGCAAAGCGTTCGCCTGAGTGATCGCGGCATTGTGCCTGACGCGTTCCTCCTTCAGCTCCTCCGACTGGCGCGCCAGCTGAATCCTGTTCTTCTCCAGGTTGACCTTCGCGCCTTCCAGCTCCCTTATCTTTCCTCCCAGCTCCTCCAGGATCACCCGATCCTGCCGGGACAGGCGATCCAGCATGTAGGACATGATCACGGCCTCGTGGGTGTCCTCGGTGGAAAGCAGAAGGTTCAGCTCCGCACGGGCATCGTATTTGTATATGTCGAGGAGGCGGATGTGGAGCGCTTCGACCAGGTTTTTCATGGACTGATCGATCCGGGCGACCTTCTCGTTCAGCTCGCGTGCCGAGTCCTGCAGCCGTTTGGACTGGAGTTCCAGAAGCTCGATCCGGGCCCCCGACATCTGCGCCTGCTGACGCAGCTTCGTGATCCGACCCAGCAGGCCCTTCGCCTCCTGTGCCTTTTTTCTTGCCGTTTCGTTGTACTGGTCGATCTGACGGCCCAGGCTCTGCCGTGCACGTTCCCGGATGGCGATCAGCGCATCCAGGTTCTCCCCATTCTCCGCGGGCGCGGACCAAACCGCACGAACGGGGCCAAGAGCCCCCCCCCACAGGAGAAGGACCGCAGCCAGACAAACATATCGTGCCTTTGTAACGCACGTCAAGGAACCGATTCCTCCATTGCGGGACCTCTATCGTTTGAGATAATCCAGAGGGTTCTTGACGGTGCTGCCCACCCGGACCTCGAAGTGCAGGTGATAGCCCGTCGCGGTCCCCGTCCTGCCGACCCTTCCGATGACGCTCCCGGCCCCCACGACCTGCCCCTCCCGCACGGAAGAGGAGGAGAGGTGCGCGTAGACGGTGGAATAACTGCGTCCATGATCCAGGATCACGACCTGCCCGTAGCCGCGCAGCCATCCGTCGAACAGGACCTCGCCGGCAGCGGCGGCCCTGACGAGGGTGCCGGAGGGGGCCGCGATGTCGATCCCGGAATGGAAGGCCCTCGTCTTGAATATGGGGTGGATGCGCTGACCGAAGGGGCTGGATATCGGTCCCCGGAGAGGCCAGTCGAACATCGACCCCCGGCCGCGGCCCGCGAGGTAATCCACCCCTCCGCCCCTTCCTCCCCGGCCCTGCAGAGACTGGGCCTCCCGCTCCTTCTTTCGGCGCATCAGGGTCAGAATGGTGTGCCCCACCGCCTTCTGAGCCTCCTCCATCTCCCGCGCGGCCTTCTCGGCCAAGGCCTTCTGCTTGCGGATGTCCCCGATGAAGCTGTTCGTCTGCTGGATCGTACCCCTATAGCGCACCTTCTGTGCATTCAGGGCCTCGCTCTGCTTCGCCAGACGGGACCGGTGGTCGTCCATGGTCCTGCGGGAAAGCGCCATCTCCTGCATGCGATCCTGAAGCTGGGCCAGAAGGATCTCGTCGTTCCGGGCCAGCATCTTCATGAGATGAATGGACTCGAGGGCCTCGAAAGTGTTCCGGGAGGAGAAAAAGAGGTTCAGCTCCTCGGTCGCCCCGTATTTGTACAAGTCGATAATCCGGTTCCGCAGCCGGTCGATGAGCTCGTCCACCTTGACCTGCTCCCTCGCCATCTCCGCGTTCAAAAAGGCGATATCCTCCTGGACCCGGTTTCTCTGCAGCTCCAGCACGGACAGTTCCTGGCCGGCGACGGCCTCGTTCTGCTGCAGTTGATCGATGCGTCCCAGAAGCGACTCGACCTTGGTGTTCAGGTTCTTGATCCGGGTATGATAGTCGCCGATGCGCTCCTCCAGCTTCTTGCGTTTCTGTTCCTCGGCGGCGATCCGCGCGTCGATCTCCGAAACGCCCGACGCACGGGCCGGGAGGGGGACGCCGGCCATCCCCGCCATCAGCAGAACCCCAAGGAGCAGACGCGTCCATGCACGCAAGGGATCGTCCTCGGACCTACTCGGGACTTGTGGCCGAGTGCATGAAGCGGGCCACAACGATACAGCTGCAAACCCAGCCCAGTGTCGCCCCGAACCCGGTCAGGAGGATGCAGAAACGCCCGATGAGCCTGGAGTCGCTCGCCAGGGTGAGGAAGGGAAGGTTCTCCTGCAGGATGCGGATGCCGGGCAGATAGGTCGCTACGATCCCCGTCACGGCGATCAGGGCCCCCAGCAGCACCAGAAACGTCCCCTCGAGGACGAAGGGCGTCGCGATGTAGCTTCGGGTCGCCCCCACGAGATACATGATGGAGATCTCCTCCCGGCGCGAGTAGAGGGAGATGTGAATGGTGTTGTAGACCACCAGGGACGTGACGACGACGGACAGGGCAAACACCAGAAGCGCGATGCGGGCGGCCACGCGGGAAAGGGCCGAGACCCTCTGCACGACCATACCGGCATAGACCACGTCGTCGACGTCCGGCATGGACATGAGGGTTCGGACGAGGGGCTCGACGTCCTTGGCGCTTCGGACCCGGACCTTGAAATTCCAGGGAATGGGGTTCGCCCCCATCAGGTCCAGAGCCCGGGACTGGCTCCCCATCTTCATCTGAAGCCTCGCCAGGGACTCGTCGGGGGAGAAGGCCTGGAGATCCGCCACGGAGGGCATCGCTCGGATGCTCTCCGCGACGCGCTCCACCTCGCTGCCCTTCTTCAGGAACACCTGGACGACGAGCTCGCTCTCCAGCTGCGACAGAAAGGTCCTGATGTTGAAGGAGAAGAGGGTCGTCAGCCCCAGGATCCAAAGCATGACGGAGGCCGTGATGAGGGTGAGCAGCCCCAGGACCCAATGATGGATGAGCAGCCGCCCCATATCCCTCAGGATATACTTAAAAGTCGTCATTCAGATGGTACCTCCCCGCCTTTTCGTCGCGAACCAGCTTGCCGGCGTCAAGCTCGATCACCCGCTGGCGGCAAGAGTCCACGATGTACTGATTGTGGGTGGACATGACGACCGTCACCCCGGCCGCGTTGATGGCGAAAAGAATCTTCATCACGTCGGCGGCCGTGCGGAAGTCCAGGTTTCCCGTCGGCTCGTCCGCGATGAAAAGAGAGGGCGAGTTGGCCAGGGCGCGGGCGATCGCCACGCGCTGCTGCTCCCCGCCCGAGAGCTGAGTGGGCTTCATGTAGCGGCGGCGCCACAGCCCCACCTGTTCGATGACCTTGTTGGCCCGATGCGCCACCATCTTGCTGGGGACGGCCATGGCCTCCATGACGAAGGCCACGTTCTCGTACACGGTCAGATGCGGGATCAGCTTGAAATCCTGTGCCACCAGCCCGACATCCCTTCTGTAGTAGGGGATGTCCGCCGTCCGCATCTTGCGCAGATTGCTGTCGTTGACGAACAGGTTTCCCCGCGTGGGCAGGAGCTCCCGCGTGATCAGGCGCAGCAGCGTCGACTTCCCGGACCCCGTGGCCCCGATGATGTAGACGAATTCCCCCTTTTCGATAGTGAAATTCACATCCCTCAGGGCGACGATATCGGGCTCGAAAATCTTGAATACGCCCGAGAAATTGATCTTCATTACGACAAATCCCCTTTTCGCTTCGCAGTCTGGGTCCCGGCGCTACCGTCTTCGTCGAGTCCAAGCCAAAACTGCGGCACTGACGATCTGTGCCGCGGTCAGACCATAGTATTCCTTCAGGTCCTGAGGCGCTCCGCTCTGCCCGAAGCCGATCTCGACCGCCACGGGCTGCACGGGGACCGGATACTCCCTCGCCGCGAGGCCGGCCACCATCTCGAAAAGCCCGCCGGGCAGAAAATGTTCCTCCGCCGTAACGCAGCACCCGGTGCGCTGGATGGAGGAAAGCAGTTGGCGCGCCGGAAAGGGGGCCAGGCTGTAGCAGTCGATGACCTCCGCCCCGATATCCTGCCGGGCCAGTATATCGGCGGCCCTCAGGGCTTCGTGGACCATGATACCACACGCACAGAGGGTGATGTCCGCCCCCCGGCGCAAAACGCGCATTCCGCCGAGGCGCATCCGCACGTCCTCCTCGGAGGAAACGTTCGGGGACGTCCTCTCCGATCCGGACACGACGCTTCCAAGCCTGACATAGGCGGGCCCCCCCCTCCCGACGGCCTCGCGCAGAAGCGCCGCCGCCGAGTCGACGTCCGACGGAACGAGGACCTTCATATTGGGAAGGGAACGCATCAAGGCGATATCCTCGAACATCTGCCTCGCGCCGCCGGTATATCCGGAGCCGAAGCCCGCATCGCACCCCACCAGGCAGACGGGCAGGGAGGGAAGCGCGACCGCGGAACGAATCTGGTCGTAGGCGCGCCCGGCCAGGAACGAGGCGCAGGACGCGACAACGACCTTCCTCCCCCCGCAGGCCATCCCCGCCGCCGCCAGCACCAGCCCCTGTTCCGCCAGCCCGGCGGCATGGGGGAGACCGGCGTCCGGAGCCGATGCCCTCTCCCCCAGGACGACGAGCCCGGAGAACTCCTCCCCCCTCCCCTCAAACGCCTCGCGCAGAAGCGCACTGCAATCCATGGTCCCTCTGACCTCGACGTTCGTCATGACGGCACATCCTCGAGGCCCCGTATCAGGAGCTCCGTGACCTGGTTGTCCAAAACGCTCGCGTCGTCCAGCGGACACTCCAGAAGGGATGGAAGGCCCCTGCCGTGAACCGTCCTCGCCAGGACAACCCCGAACCGCCCATCCGAACCCGAAAGGGATGACCGGGCCTCCTCGAGGGACGCATAATCGTGCCCATCCGCACGGGCGACGCGGCACCCCATGGCGGAGAGCCGGTCTGCAGCCCAATCGAATCCCCCCGGAGTCCCGCGGCCACAAGAGGACGCCTCCGGGCATTCCACGATCAGGGTCAGATTTTCCGGAGCACGGGCAGCAGCCAGGTCCAGGGCCTCCCAGGTCGCTCCCATCATCAGCTCCTCCGCCCCCATCAGACAAAAAACCCTCACGGTGGGCCGACTGTCCTTCAGGGCCAGGGCAAGCCCCAGGGCGATCCCGGCCCCCATCCCCGGGGCGCCGCAGGATACGTCGACGCCGGGAGTCCTCGGGCGATCGGGGGCCGCCTGAAGCAGGCTGCCCAGGCGGGCATAGCTCCAAAGCTCCTCGCGTCCGAAAAAACCGCGCTCCGCAAGCACGGCGTACAGCGCCGGGGTCGCCGATACCCGGCTGAGGACGAAGCGGTCCCGACCGTCCTCGTCCGGTTCTCCGGGGGCGGTACGCAGGACCGCCCCATAAAGCCAGACCAGAAGTTCGACCGCGGAGAAGGAGGAGAACAGGCTCCCCGCACTTGCGGCCCTGAGCATGCCGACGATGTCACGGCGCACCACGAGGGCGCGTTCCTGCAAAGTTTTCAACGACACGGGGTCCAAGAGACACCCCTCCCCTTTCCCATAGGCCCGCGGCCCCGAATGGCCCACCCCTTCCGGAGAGCACGGGCTCCGTTCTCAACAGATACGCGCAAAAAATTCTACAACCGGGAGCCCCGATGGAAAAGCCTCGACGGAAAAAGCCCCCGGCATCCGAACGGATGCCCGGGGGCAGAATTTGCCGAAACGCCGCCAAGTTTGCAAGGATGGAGGAAGATCATCGGCCTCTCACAGCATCGAGATGACCCTTCCCGGCTCCGGAGCGTAGCGGGCTCGCTCGCACAGCGCCCGGGAGACGTCGTACTCCCCCCATACGGCCAGAAGCAGCTCCCTCAGGGAGAGCTTGCGGCGCTCCCGAACCTCTCCCCACAGCGTCGGGGGGAAAAAGGCCCAAAGATTGAAAGCCGCGCGTTCCCGCGTGCCGAACCGGGACAGGACCAGATATCCCGAGCCGGGGTTGAACAGAAGGAGGGGCACGGTGTTCTGGGAAACCATGTGCTGAAGGTCCTCCCTGGAAAACGACAGTGTCTCGAGCTCCGAGAGATCCTTCTCCCCGGGGAGGTCGAGGATGGAAAACCATATCCGGGCGGGGGCGTCGGGGTCGGAAAGCTTCGGGCCGGCCTTCAGCCAGGCGCGGAGCCGCACCACGATATCGAACTCACCGCGGGCAAGCGCGAAGCGCAAGGCCCAGTACCCCTTGCGGAGAAGCTCGTCCTCCTCGAGAAAGCGGCTGAAGGCCCTCTCGTCCCGGAAGGGGACCCCCTCCGCAAAGGCGGCGTTCTCCCTCATCAGCCCCCTCAGGATGAGGACCGCGGATAGATGGTCTCCCGGCGGGTCCGTCTGGACCAGCAGCGCGTCCCGCAGTCCCGTGACGAGCTTCGGGGGCAGCACCGTGACGGCGGTGCCGTCCACGGCGAGGGACAGGTCCCTGTCCTCATAGGGGAACAATTCCCGAGGTTCGTCGCCCGGCCTCCCCCATACCCAGCGCTCGGGGGCTCCCTTGGGAGAGCAGCCCAGAAGGTAGCGGTTGTACGGCAGCAAAACCATCACGAAGGGCCCTCCGGGTTCGGGGACCCCCTCGGGGAGGGACACCTGCGGCAATTGGGCCAATGTTCCATCGGACATCAATTCAAAGATCAAACCGCTCCCTCCCCTGCTGAAGAAGACAAAACGACACCCGGGAAAACGGGGCGCGCTCCCGCCCCATACGCTCGGCTCCGCATTAGCTTATCACAAGAGCCCGGCAAACGCATCCCGTGAAAGGCCATCCCTTTCGGGACGTCCGACGTCTCGAGAAGGGGCCGTCAGGCGAAGGCAAAGGTCAGCGCTCCGTCCCTGACCCCGATCGTGACCGTCGCCCCGTCCCGAACGTCCCCCGCGATCAGCGCCCTCGCCAACTTCGTCTCCACGTTCCTCACCAGATAGCGCTTGAGCGGACGGGCCCCATAGACGGGGTCGTAGCCGGCATCGGCGATGAAGTCCACGGCATCGTCGTCGGTCCTCAGGGTGATCTGCCGCTCGGCCAGCCGGCCGGCCAGGCCCTGGAGCAGAAGGCGGACGATCTGCCGCACCTCGCCGCGGCTCAGGGGCTTGAAGATCACGATGTCGTCGACGCGGTTCAGGAACTCCGGGCGGAAGGACGCCCGCAGCGCGCCCATGACCTCGTCGCGCGTCTTATCCGGTATCGTACCGTCCGGCGTGATCCCCTCCAGAAGGGAGGCGGCCCCGATGTTGCTGGTCATGATCACGACAGTGTTCTTGAAGTCCACCACCCGTCCGTGGCTGTCCGTGATGCGCCCGTCGTCCAGGATCTGGAGCAGGATGTTGAACACGTCCGGGTGCGCCTTCTCGATCTCGTCGAACAGGATGACGGAGTAGGGACGGCGACGGACGGCCTCGGTGAGCTGCCCGCCCTCGTCATATCCGACGTAGCCGGGAGGCGCCCCGACCAGGCGGGAGACCGCGTGCTTCTCCATGTACTCGGACATGTCGATGCGGACCAGGTTGTCCTCGCTGTCGAAGAGCGTCTCGGCCAGCGTCTTGGCCAGCTCCGTCTTGCCCACTCCCGTGGGCCCCAGGAAGATGAAGGAGCCGATCGGCCGCCGGGGGTCCCGTATCCCGCTCCGGGCACGGAGCACCGCGTCGGCGACGAGCCCCACGGCCTCGTCCTGCCCGATCACGCGGCGGTGCAGCCCTTCGTCCAGCTTCAGCAGCTTCTCCTTCTCGCCCTCCACCAGCCGCGTCACGGGAATGCCCGTCCAGCGGCTGACGATATCCGCGATCTCCTCCTCGGTGACCTCCTCGCGCAGCAGGCGTCCCGACGCGCTTTCCTTCTCGGCATCCGCCTCCTTCGCCCTCAGCTCCTCCTCCAGCTTCCGGAGCTGACCATAGCGGAGTTCGGCAACCCGGTTGAGGTCGTACTCGTGCTCGGCCTTCGCGATGTCGGCCTTGACCGCGTCAATCCGGCTCCGCAGCTCGCGGATGCCCGTGATGGCCCCCTTCTCCGTCTCGTACTGGGCACGCAGGGAATCCGCCTCGGTCCGGGCCTCCTGCAGCTCCTTCTGCAGGGCCTTCAGGCGCTCCGCCGACGCCGCGTCCGCCTCGCGCTTCAGCGCGGTCTCCTCGATCTCCAGCTGCATGACGCGCCGCGAGGCCGCATCCAGCTCGGAGGGCAGGGAGTCGATCTCCGTCCGGATCATCGCGCAGGCCTCGTCCACCAGGTCGATGGCCTTGTCCGGAAGGAACCGGTTGGTGATGTAGCGGTTGGAGAGCGTCGCCGCCGCGACCAGTGCGTTGTCCCGGATGCGCACGCCGTGGTGCACCTGGAGCTTCTCCCGGATGCCCCGCAGGATCGAGATCGTGTCCTCCACGTCCGGCTGCTCCACGTCCACCGGCTGGAAGCGCCGCGCGAGCGCCGCATCCTTCTCGATGTACTTGCGGTACTCGTCCACGGTGGTCGCGCCGATGCAGTGAAGCTCCCCGCGCGCCAGCATGGGCTTGAGCATATTCCCGGCGTCGACCGCCCCCTCGGCGGCCCCGGCCCCCACGATCGTGTGGAGCTCGTCGATGAAGAGGATGATGCGCCCCTCGCTTTGCCTGACCTCGTTCAGAACGGCCTTGAGGCGTTCCTCGAACTCGCCGCGGAACTTCGCCCCCGCGACGAGAGACCCCATGTCCAGGGCGAAGACCGTGCGGTCCTTCAGCCCCTCCGGGACGTCGCCGCGGACGATGCGCTGCGCCAGCCCCTCGACGATCGCCGTCTTGCCGACGCCGGGGTCCCCGATCAGCACCGGGTTGTTCTTCGTCTTGCGGCTGAGGATGCGCACGACGCGGCGCACCTCCTCGTCCCGCCCGATCACGGGGTCCAGCTTGCCCTCCCGCGCCATCGCCACGAGGTCGCGGCCGTACTTCTCGAGCGCCTCGTAGGATGCCTCCGGGTCCGCGCTCTGGACCCGCTGGGAACCGCGCACCTCCGTCAAGGTCTTCAGGAAACGGTCCTCGGTGATCCCCAAACGACTCAGGATCCTCCCCAGGTTCGTCGCCGCCCCTTCGCCGAGCATCTCCAGGAACAGATGCTCGACCGAGACGTACTCGTCCGTAAGCTTCTTGGCCCGCTCCTCGGCCCGCATCAACAGCTTGTTGAGACGCGCCGTGACGTAGACCTTCCCCGCTTCGGCCCCGCCCCCCGTCACCCTGGGAATGCGGGCCACCTCATCCGCGACGAGCTTCTCCAGGACCTGCAGGTCGACGTCCATCCGGCGGAGCATCCGCGGGATCAGCCCCTCCCCGTCCCGAAGCAACGCCAGCAGGAGGTGCGCGACATCCACCTCCTGATTGTTGTTGCCTATCGCGATTCCCTGAGCCTCGGAGAGCGCCTCCTGGCTCTTTCGCGTCAATTTATTGAAGTCCATACCGATTCCTCCTCGAAAGGATATCTGACCAATTATGACCAAATTATAAATTCGTGTCCGCGCCACTGCAATACGTCGTTTGCCGTATTGGGCGCTTTAACTTTTACGTCAAATGCGATACACTTTTTCAGAAATGGGAAATCCGCCCGATGGGGGCAAAAGGACTTTATCGCAAAGAAGGACGATGAGCTTGGTGCCGCAGGAACGTATTTATCTCTCCCCGCCCCACATGAGCGGGGATGAGCTCGTCAAGATAAACGAGGCCTTCGCCTCGAACTGGATCGCGCCGCTGGGACCCCACGTCGAGGCATTCGAGCGGGAGACCGCCGAGCTGACGGGCGTCCGGGCCGCAGCGGCCCTTGCGTCGGGGACGGCGGCCCTGCATTTGGCTGCGGAGCTGCTGGGAGTGGGGACCGGAGATCTGGTCCTCTGCTCCTCGTTCACCTTCGCGGCGTCCGTTGCGCCGTTCTTCCACAAGGGCTCGGAGTGCGCCTTCGTCGACTCCGAGCCCGAGTCCTGGAACATGAGTCCGCAGGCGCTCGAGCGGGCGCTTGCCGAGACGTCGGCGCAGGGGCGTCCGCCCAAGGCCGTCATCCTGGTGGACCTCTACGGCCAGAGCTGCGACATGGACCCCCTGCTGGAGCTCTGCAGGCATTACCGCGTGCCCGTCGTGGAGGACTCCGCGGAGGCGCTGGGCTCCCTCTACAAGGGACGCAGGTCCGGCTCCTTCGGGACCTTCGGCGTCTTCTCCTACAACGGCAACAAGATCGTCACGACATCGGGGGGAGGGATGCTGCTCTCCGACGACGCCGAGGCGCTCGAGAGGGCGCGCTTCCTCGCCACTCAGGCGCGCGACTCCGCCCCCTGGTACCAGCACACGGTTCTGGGGTGGAACTACCGTCTGAGCAACGTCCTGGCGGCGATCGGGAGGGGGCAGATGCTCCATCTGGACGAGCGCGTCGCCGCCCGGCGGCGCATCTTCGGCCGCTACGCCGAGACGCTGGGGAGCATCGAGGGCGTGCGCTTCATGCCGGAGCCCTCATGGAGCCGCTCCAACCGTTGGCTCACGGCCCTGACCCTGGAGGAGCCCCTCCGCGTCTCGCCCCTCGCCGTGCTGGATCGCCTGGCGTCCCGGAACATCGAGGGACGTTCGCTATGGAAGCCCATGCACCTCCAGCCCGTGTTCAAGGGCGCGCGCTACTGGCCGCACGAGGAGGGGCGCGACGTCTGCGCGGAGCTCTTCTCCCGCGGGCTCTGCCTGCCCTCGGGCTCCGGGATGACGGAGGCGCAGCAGGACCGCGTGACCGAGGCCGTGCTGGAGGCGCTCCACACGGTCCCGACCGGATGCTGAAGCGTCTTCTGGACATTGTAGGGGCACTTTTGGGCCTGCTCCTTCTGTCCCCCGTGTTTCTGGGGATAACGCTGGCGGTCCGGCGCCGCATGGGGCCGCCGGCGCTTTTCTCGCAGCTACGCGCCGGACTTGGGGGACGGCCCTTCCGGCTCTACAAGTTCCGCTCCATGACGGACGCGCGGGACGGGGACGGCTCGCTCCTGCCCGACGCCGACCGGCTGACGCCCCTGGGCATTTTTCTGAGGCGCACCAGCCTAGACGAGCTGCCGCAGCTCTGGAACGTCCTGTGCGGGGCCATGAGCCTAGTGGGGCCGCGGCCGCTGCTTCTGGAATACGTGCCCCTCTACGACGAACGTCAGAGAAAGCGCCTCTCCGTCAGGCCGGGGATCACGGGCTGGGCGCAGATCAACGGACGGAACGCCCTGACGTGGGAGGAGAAGTTCGAGCTGGACGTCTGGTACGTGGAGCACCGTTCGCTCCGGCTGGACCTGAAGATTCTGGCGGCAACGGCATGGAAGGTCCTGAGGCGCGAGGGCATCTCCGCGCCCGGGGCGGCGACCATGCCGCCGTTTCGGGGAAGTGGAAGATACAAGGAGAACGATTCATGAGCGCCTTCACCAAATGGGACATTCTGACGCATCGCCTCGACAGGGTCCGGGCGGGACTGGACACTCCATGGGAGTTTCTGTTGCTCCTCCTCGACCATGCGTCCCTGTGCCTTTGGGGAAAGAATCCCCACCGGCATCTCAGGAAAGTCACAAAACGCTTTATCTCCTCGATAACGAAGGAGGACGGCTGCTACCGGATTGGGGAAGCCCGCCTGCCGGCGCTGGACCCCGAGACCGAGCGTCAGTTCTTCGGCTATGTCTTCGAGGACATCTTTTACTCCTATCTGAACTGCGGCGACAATTACGACGAAGGGGAGATGAACCGTTACTACTCCCTGTTGACCGAGGGCTTCTTCTGCCTCGAGAACGAGAGGATCGACGTCAGGGTGCATCCCGGCGACGTGGTTATCGACGCCGGAAGCTGGATTGGCGATTTTGCCGCCTACGCCTCCGTCAAAGGCGCAACGGTCTACGCGTTCGAGCCCATCGAGGCGCCCTACCGTTACCTCCTGGAGACGGCAAGGCTCAACGCCAACATCCTTCCCGTAAAGAAAGGACTGGGGGACTCGGAGACCCAGGCGGTCATGTCGGATGACGACAGCTATACCCTGGGCAATGCCATATTGACCAACGGCCAAACCGGGTCAGCCGTCGAGATCACGACCGTGGACGCCTTCGTCCGCGACCAGCGGCTTGCCCGCGTCGATTTCATCAAAGCGGACATCGAGGGGTACGAACGCCACATGCTGAGGGGCGCCCGGGAGACCTTGGCGCGCTTCGCCCCCAAACTGGCGCTCTGCACCTATCACCTTCCCGACGACCCGGAAGTCTTGGAGACGCTGATCAAGGAGGCCAATCCCGCCTACGAGGTCGTACAGAAACGCAAGAAACTCTACGCGGCCGTGCCGGGAGGCAACTCATGCGCATAGACCATATCGGATATGCGGTTCAGGATCTTGCCGCCGCCGCAGAAAAGTTCGAGGCCCTGGGGTATCGATCCTGCGGAGAGGAAACCGAGGATCTCGGGCGTAAGGTAAAGATCCGCTTTTTTTCCGACACATCGGGGGTCATGATCGAGCTGGTCGCCCCCCTGCAGGATGACTCCCCCGTCATGGGGTGGATACGGAAAAACGGCAATTCTCCCTATCATATCTGCTACGAGAGCAAGGATCTGGAGCGCGATATCACGGAGCTCAGGCAGAAGGGGTTTATCCTGGTGCATCCCATCGCTCCGGCGCCCGCCATGGGGGGCCGGCGTGTCGCCTTTCTGTACGGCACCGGGACGGGCCTGCTGGAACTGGCCGAAAGCCCATCTCCAAGCCGATAGGCCCCCGCAGAAAAGGAGTTTCGAAAGGAAGCTTCATCGAGAAAGGAACGGTTTCGACCTCATGAGATCATGCACTCTCGACGGAATAAAAATCGACGGCATCTGCGCCTGCGTCCCCTCCCACACGGTGGACAACACAACATTCGGCGCGGAACTTTTTGGAGACAGGATAGAGGACACCATCAGGGTCACGGGGATACGGACCCGCCGTGTCTGCCCCCCCGGGAGCGGAATCACCGCTCTCGACCTCTGTATCGAGGCTGCGAAAAAGCTGTTGGAACACCATACCCTCACCCCTTCCGACCTTGGAGGGGTGCTCTTCGTCACTCAGACGCCCGACCACGACATTCCCAACAACTCATCCCGAGCGGCAGACCTGCTGGGCCTGTCCCATAGCTGCACAGCCGTGGACACGAGCTTCGGCTGTTCGGGGTATGTCTACGGGCTCTGGCTGGCCGGACTGATGGCCAAGTCTCTGAATGCCCCCGTCCTCCTTTTGGATGGGGAGACTCATTCCTATTTTACATCGCCAAGGGATCGCGCAACCGCCCTGCTCTTCGGGGATGCCGGTTCCGCGACAATTCTCACACCGGATGAAGGAGCGGATCCCTGGTTCTTCGGATTCCTGACGGACGGTTCAAAACATGACGTTCTGCTCGTCCCAGAGGGGCGATCGCGCAATCTTTTCAACGAGCATTCTCTGGAGTATCGGAATTGGCCGGACGGCGGGGTGCGTCGCCCCATCGACATCCGGATGGACGGAATGGCCGTATTCAATTTTGTGGTGCGCAACGTTCCTCCGGTCCTGACCGAGGTTCTGAAGAATGCAGGGGTCCCGGCCGACGCCGTCGATCGGCTGCTTCTGCATCAAGCCAACCTCTTCATGATCGAACAGGTGGCGAAGCAGATCGGAATATCCCGTGACAAGATGCCCGTCAGCCTAAATCGCTACGGCAACTCCAGCTCAGCGACCCTCCCCGTCACGATTTGCTCGGAACTTGCGGGCGAACTCCAAACCGAAAGGAAGCGGACGCTGCTTGCGGGATTCGGGGCCGGGCTTTCCATCGCAGCCGCTTCGATCGAAATGGGCCCCTGCATCTGTCCCGGCCTGCTCGAATACCCCGGCGAATGAAGGACTGGATCAGAATGAACCATTTACGGATCGGGAGGTTTGTAGGGCGATGACAACGGAAGAGAAAATAGAGCTCTTGACCAGAACCATCGAGGCCGTGCCCGGCTCGCTGAAGCCGGAAACGGTTCTGGATGAGCTGGACTACTGGGATTCTCTGAGCAAGCTGTCCGTCTTGGCGATGTTTGGCACCCACTTCGATAGGGAACTGGACCTTGGAGTGCTCCGAGCCTTCAGAACCGTCGGCGACATTCTGACCGAGATGCACGCCTGACGCCGATGGCCTACCAGGAACAAAATTCAAGAACGGACTTCAGGAACGGAATGGAGGTTTGATTGCATGTCCATGGAACCGAATCCATTTTCTCTCTGCGGCCGGACGATCCTCGTAACCGGAGGTTCCTCCGGCATCGGCCGCGCCGTAGCCATTGGCGCGGCACGGATGGGCGCCCGAATCGCCGTGCTGGGCAGGACCCCGGACAGGGTTCAGGAAACCCTTTCGTTGCTGGAGGGGACCGGCCACGTCGGACATGTTTCCGACCTGACGAAGATCGACGGCATCGAAGGCGACGTTCAGGCTATCCTTGACCGTTCCGGGCCGTTCGGTGGGCTCGTGTACAGCGCCGGAGCGTCGGACGTCACGCTGCTGCGGGATATCGATATGGAAAAGGCCGAGCGGCAGATGCGCCTCAACTGGCTGTCCTTCATGGCCCTGTCGCAGGCGATCTGCCGCCGCGGACGCTATGCCCCGGGGCTGAGCGTCGTCGCATTGGCCTCGATCTCCGCACTTACCGGACAAGTAGGGCTCAGCGCCTACGCCGGGACCAAGGGGGCCCTTATCGCGTCGGTGCGCTCGCTGGCCTCGGAGTACGCGCCGCGCGGCATCCGCTTCAACTGCATTTCTCCCTGTCCCGTCGACACCCCCATGCAGCGGGAGACCCGAGCCCGGCTCGGCGAGGAATGGTACCGGAAAGAGGTCCTCGAGAAGGCCCGGCTGGGGCCGCTCGCCCCCGAGGACGTCGCCGACCCCGTCCTGTTCCTGCTCTCCGACGCCAGCCGGCGCATCACGGGCACGAACATGATCGTCGACGGCGGATGGTCGCTCTCCTGAGCCAGTAAAAAGAGCGTGACACAAAGGAAATGAAGCACCAAAAGTAAATTCCATTCCAAATCGTTTACAGGCGATAAGCGGAGAGCCCGCGAAGAAGGAGCCGTGCGAATCGCTTAGGTTTTTCACCAGGCGTACGGAGAAGTACGTCGGACCGAAGGTTTGCGGAGCAGCCAAGGTGAGCCTTCATTCTTTACCTGCATCGACAACGCGGTAACGGTACCGCGTGTCGATGCAGGCGAGGGACACGTCATTCAAGACCTGCCGGTCTTGAGGAGGCGGTCATCTGTTTACACGAAGCATACGAGTGATTTGGATTTGAAACAAGGAGGATCCCGATGGATGCTGTTGCCAAGACAGACCCTGTCTTCAAGATGAATGCTGTCGTCAAGATCGTCTCCGAGGTCCTGGGGCTCCCCGTTACTGCCGAGTCGTCCATGGAGAACACCGAGGGCTGGGACTCCCTGAAGACCCTCCAGATCGTCATGGCGCTGGACGAGGCGGGGATGCCCGTCCCGCTCGAAAGGATCGCGGAGATACGCACCGTGGCGGACATCGCCCGATTCTCGAGGCAGGACCATGCATGATCTCGTGATCTACGGGGCAGGCGGACTGGGGCGCGAGGTCGCCGAGATCGTTCGGCGCATCAACGAGCGCCACCGGTTCTGGAATCTCCTGGGCTTCCTCGACGACGGAGCCGAGGCCGGAACGTTCTCGGGAGGGCTTCCCATCCTTGGAGGGCGGAGCTTCGCCGAGGAATTCGACGGTCCTCTCGACGTCGTCCTTTCCATCGCCCGGCCCTCGGACAAGCGTGCGATATACGAGGCTCTGAAGCGCTGCCCCCACGTGCGTTTTCCGAACGTCATCGACACGGACTCGAAGCTCTCCTCCCGCATCGCGATGGAGGAGGGGGTGGTCGTCTCGCACTTCTGCTCCCTGTCCGTAGACATCAGTCTGGGCCGGTGCGTCTTCATCAACACCGGCTCCCATGTCGGACACGATTCCGTGCTGGGCGACTTCTGTTCCGTGATGCCCAACGTCAACATCTCGGGGAACGTCACGATCGGGGCGGAGTCCACCATTGGGGCCGGGGCCTCGATCCTCCAGGGACGATCGGTCGGCTCCGGGGTCATGGTCGGCATGGGGACCATCGTCCTGACCGACGTCCCGGATGCCTGCACGGTGCTGGGAAACCCCGCGCGAAAGTTCTGAGGCGCACGCCATGTCCCCAAAGGCATCTCATTCCCCCTCCCTCATCCTTCTTTCGAACGTCACGGCCGAGAGCTTGGCCCTCCGGCTCAGGACGTTGCATGGACTTGATGCGGGAACCGCCCCCGGCTTCGACACCTGGAGGGCGGAGCTCCTGAATCCCGGATCCCCCGCTTGGGAGGCCGGAACTCTTTGCCTCGTTCTGCACGGTCCGGCCCTTTTCCCCGCCGGAGTCGGCGAGGATTTCGAGTCCGTCTTGGACGGACTGTCCACCGCCATCGAGGAGGCGAAGCGGCAGCATCCCGACCGGACGCTGATCGTCTCCACCCTGGACCTTCCGCGGGCCCCCGCTCAGCCTCCGGCGGGGCCGAACCTCGAACGCCGCGCCGCTCAGCGCTGGCGGGATATTCTGGAATCCCTGCGTGTTCCGGTGCTCGATATCGAGGAGCTCGCCGCCGAGACGGGGCGGGAGAATTTCTACAATGCAAAGACATGGTACCTCGGCGCCCTGCCCTTCTCCGCCCGGGGCGAGACGCGCCTCGCCGCCGAGGTTGCGCGCATGGGACGCATCCTGCGGGGGACACGCAGGAAATGCCTGGTCCTGGACCTGGACGGAACCCTCTGGGGTGGGGTCGTCGGCGAGGACGGCCTGGACGGAATCATCCTCTCGGACCATGGCGTCGGCGCCATCTACAGGGACGTCCAGGTCGCCGCAAAACGGCTCGCCCGGCAGGGGGTGCTACTGGCCATCGCCTCGAAGAACAACCCCGAGGACGCCCTGCGGCCTTTCCGGGAGCACCCCAACGCCGTCCTCCACGAGGAGGACTTCGTCTGCGTGAAGGCCAACTGGCTGCCCAAGCCGCAGAATATCGCGGATATCGCCCGTGAGCTCAACATCGGCATGGATTCCCTGGTCTTCATCGACGACAATCCCGTAGAGCGGGCGGCCGTTCGGGCCGGCTGCCCGGAGGTCGAGGTCCCGGAGTTCCCGTCCGACACGGCGGAGCTCCCCGCGTTTATGCGCGAGGTCGCGGACCGTTGTTTCACCGCGCCGCGCTTGGACGCCGAGGATGCCGCCAAGGCCGGAATGTATCGCGCCGAGGCCCTCCGAACGAGCGCCAGGTCGTCCTGCGGTTCCCTGGACGATTACCTCGCCTCGCTGGAGATGAAACTCGACCTTCACCTCCTGCGGGAGGACGAGGTGCCCCGGGCCGCACAGCTCTGTGCCAAGACCAACCAGTTCAACCTGACGACGCGCCGATACACGGAGGCGGACCTCCTCGCCATGCTCCGGGACAAGGCCCGCCGCGTCTGGATCGCCTCCCTGAGGGACCGTTATGGAGACTACGGGCGGATCGCCCTGGCGATTGCGGAGATATCCGGGACAGGAGATACGAAAAGCGCGCTTTTCGATACCTTTCTGATGAGCTGCAGGGCCATGGGGCGCGGCGTGGAGGGCGCCGTACTTGCCTGGATCGAGGAGCTTCTCGGGTCCGAGGGGGTCACGGCTCTGAACGGCCGATACGTCCCCACCGCAAAAAACGAGCCCGTCCGCGATTTCTGGGAACGCATGGGCTATGCCGAAAACGGGGAACTCTGGAGCCGGGTGGCTCCATTCCCGGAAAGAAGGTCGTTCGTATGCCGAAACTCTTGATCGTCACCACCGTAGCCGCAACGCTCAGGGCCTTTCTGCTGCCCTACGCCCGCCACTTCAGGGATCTGGGCTGGCGCGTGGACGCCCTGTCGCGGGACGCGGAATCCTGCGCGGAGTGCCGGGAGACCTTCGACGCCTGTCACGAGGTCCCCTTTTCCCGAAAACCCTGGGCGCTCCGCGGCGTGCGCCGGATGAACGGCGCGATCCGCAACCTCGTCCTCCGCGAGGGGTACGACATCGTGCACGTCCACACACCGGTGGCCTCCTTCGTGACGCGCACGGCGCTGGGCCGGCTGCCCGCGGAACGGCGTCCGAAGATCGTCTACACGGCGCACGGGTTCCACTTCCACAGCGGCGGCTCGCCCCTGAAAAACCGCCTCTACCTGGAGCTGGAGCGCCGAGCGGCGCGTCGGACGGACCATCTGATCGTCATCAACGAGGAGGACCGCCGGGCCGCCCTGGAACACGCCCTCGTCCCTCCGGAGAGGCTGACCTGCCTTCCGGGCATCGGACTGGACCTGGCGAGATGGTCCCGAAAATCCGTCTCGATGGCCGGGGTATGCGGGCTTTACGAGGAGCTCGGGCTCGGCCGGGAGGACGAACTCTTCCTCATGGTGGCGGAGTTCAACCCGGGTAAGCGGCACCGGGACGCCCTGAACGCTCTGGCCAAGACCGGACGGAGGGACTTTCATCTCGCCCTCGCCGGCAGGGGGCCGCTCGAGGACGAGATGAAGGCCCTTGCCGAGAGGCTCGGGATCTCCCGGCAGGTCCACTTCCTGGGGCAGCGTTCCGACATTCCCCTGCTGATGCTGACCTCACGGGCAACCATCCTCCCCTCGGAACGGGAGGGGCTGAACCGAAGCCTCATGGAGTCCATCGCCCTGGGCATCCCGGTCCTGGGTGCGGACGTGCGCGGCATACGCGATCTCGTCACCGACCCCTCCCGCGGTACGCTCTACCCCGTCGGCAACTCCGCGGCCCTGGCGGCGGCCATGCTCGTCGCGGCCGCCGCACCCTCCGAGTTCCATCCCCTCCCCGACTCCCGATGGGACCTCGGCAACCTTCTGAAGGAGCACGAGAGGATCTATTCCGAACTGCTCGGATAGCTCGGAAGCGCATTCCCCCAGGCCTTTTTCTCCCAAGTTTCCCTCCTGCGGCTGGTGACTTTTCCGCAGAGATGGAGTATCGTTAAGGGGCTCCCCTCCCGTCCGAACAGGAGCGGGCGGAGGAGGGCCTGTTTTTATCTTTCAAAGGGGGTTTCATCATGCACGAGAGGACCATGAAAGACCTGCAGGAGGCTTTCGCCGGCGAGTCGATGGCCAACAGGAAGTACCTGGCCTTCGCGGATCAGGCGGACAAAGAGGGGTATCCCGGCGTCGCGAAGATGTTCCGTGCCATCGCCTCCGCGGAGACGGTGCACGCGACCGCCCACTTCCGTACCATGGACGGGGTCGGCGATACGGCCAGCAACCTGAAGGCAGCCCTGGACGGGGAGACCTACGAGTTCTCCACCATGTATCCCGGGTTCATCAAGGATGCCGAGGCCGAGGGGCACGCGGCCGCAAAGCGGAGCTTCCACCTCGCCAACGAGGCGGAGAAGGTTCACGGCGGGCTTTACAAGAAGGCCCTGGAGGGACTTGCCGCTCTCAAGGGCAAGGACGCCGACTGGTACCTCTGCCCCATCTGCGGCTTCGTCCACGAGGGATCGGCCCCGGATGTCTGCCCGATCTGCAAGGCCAAGGGGAGCGTATTCGTGAAGAACCCCGCGTGCTGATCCACAGCCGTAATCGTTGCATACAATACGGCGGCCTCCTCGGAAAGAGGGAAGCCGCCGTATTTTATTTATTGCTTGGAATGCCCGGGGCGGATCAGAACTCCTCGAGGCCGGCTATATTCAGCATCTGCCAGTTCTGGGAGTTGATCTCCTCGAGGATCTCGCTCAGGACCCTGTCCGCATCCTCGAAGGGGACCTGGCACGTCCCCACCCGGCGATGCCCGCCGCCGCCGTACTTCAGCATCAGCTTGCCCACGTCCACGGTGGCCGTCCGATTCAGGATGCTGTATCCGACGGAGAAGACGCAGTTCTTCCCCTCCCTGCCGTCGAAAACGCGCACCGAGACGTTCTGATCCGGGTAGAGCGCGTAGATGATATGCCGGTTCCCCACGAAGGTCTCGTCTATCCCGCGAAGGTCCGTGACGACGGCGGCCCCCTCGGTGCGGGAATGATCCTTCATCATCCTCTCGAAGGGCTCGCGGTGGGCTTCGTAGAGGCGCACCCGCTCCTGAAGGTCCTCGAGCTGCATGATCTCGTCTACAGGCATGACCAGAAGATGATCGATCAGGCAGTCCATCAGCTGATAATTGGAGATGCGGAAGTCGCGATAGCGCCCAAAGCCGGTTCTGGGGTCCATGATGAAGGAAAGGAGGACCATCCCCTGCGGGTCCAGGACCTCCTCCCTGGAAAAGTGGGCGGAGTCGCACTTGTCGGCATCCGCCACCATGCCGTCGAAACGGGCGAGGCGTCCCTTGGCACCGCCGTAGTATTCGTAGATGACCCGCGCACAGCTGGGAGCGGGCCAGGAGGCGCCGACATACTTGTACTGATGCATCACTCCCCGCGCATCCTCGCTGGTATGATGGTCGAACCACATGCCGCAGCCCGGGGCATAGGGGATGTTCACCAGGATGTCGTCGGCCGTGACTTCGATGAGCCCATCCTGCATGTCCTTGGGATGAACGAACAGTTTTTCGTCAAAAAGATTCAGGTCCTTGAGAAGTACCGCACACATCAATCCGTCGAAATCGGATCGGGTCAGAAGCCGCATCCCGGTTCACCTCCGCAAAAATGGCAGAAGTCCCTGCCTTCGCTGCTTTTCAGCGCAGATAAGCACGATAAAAGTGAGGATTTACCCTACGCCTTGCAGAGGTTGCGAGCAGGAAACCACGGCAACGCGTTTCTTTCCGATTGTGCAAAAAGTACACGCAGGGCACCGCCGCAAAACGAAAGAAACCCTTTCGAGGCTGACCGGTCCGAAGACTCCAATCCCCCACTCCTTCTCATTTTAACTCAAAAAAGTCTGGAACGAAAGGCATCGGCCTCTATTTCTCAGGAAAGCGCCCTTGCCCGGGCCCGTCCGACAGCGCGGCAAGGGACAGAAATTCCCCGAGCACCTCCGGGAGTATGTCCATGGAATAACGCAGCTCCACCCGTTCGGTGAGCTTATGGGCATCGGCCCCGATGGGACCGAGGAGGACGGAGGGGATGTCGACGGACCTCAGGGCCTCGAGGGGGATGGAGTAGCCGCGGCCCCACAGGGGCATGTTGGCCGCCAGGGGCATGATGTCGTCCCCCCCGCCGCGGAAGCCCGTGTAGCTCAGGTCCGAGATCCCCTGAAAGATCTCGACCTCCGAAAAACCCAGCCCCCGGTTCGCGAGGCTCCTCCGCACCGCCCCGGCGGCGTTTCGGATGACCCGCTCCCGAGGCGTCCGCCCCTCGTTGACCCGGGCGGGATAGTAGGGCGGCAGGAACCCCACGACGACCAGAGGTCCCTTTTCCCCGACCCGATCCATCAGGAGCGAGAGGAACTCGACGTTGCGGTCCCGCTCGTCCGCTGCGGAGATGCGGGGAAGGAGCTCGTCCGTCAGACGCTCCCGGGACATCCCCGCCGCGGCGGCCACCCTTCCCAGAAGCTCATCGACATCCAGCACCCGGACAGCCCGGTCCCCGCATCCCAAGTGCTCGAAGGCGGATCGAAGCGCCCGGCCGGCCCTGGCCTTCATGTCCTCCAAGATCGAGGCCGGGGTCCGGTTCACGGTCAGGCAGTTGTAGTAGACAGCCGTGCGCTCGGGAAGCGTCACGGCATAGCGCTCCCGAAGGTCGCGCAGCCTCAGGCAGCAATCGGGCGAGAAGGTCTCTCCCCCGACGCTCTCGGCCCCGCGCCCCTCGATCGAGAGATTCAGGCAGGAGGCTATCAGGGTCGAGTTCATCCCCTCCCCATAGTTTCCGACGTGAGCCTCCCTTCCGACGCACAGGAAGAAGGGCATGGCCTTGCCGATCGTGCCGAAATATATCCCGGGCCCATCGTTGCTCAGAACGGGTTCCGTGTCGACGCAGACGACAAACTCGAGCTTTTCCCGCTCCCGAAGGTCCAGGAGGGCCGGAAGGGACAGCCGCATCCCGGCGGAGTCGCCCTCCTCGTCCGGGACCAGCCAGAGCAGGACGTTGAAGTCCAGCTTCTCCCGGTCGGCCGCCCAGTCCTCCAGAAGGCACAGGTTGACGGCAACCCCCGTCTTCATGTCGGACACGCCCCGGCCGAACAGGTAATTTCCCGATTCAAGGTCTCGCCTTGCGTCGTCGGGCAGCTCGAGCCCGCCGATGCGGCTCGTGTAGGCTTCGGGGTCGAACGCCCATGGGCGCAGCGGACCGCAGACGTCGGTATCGACGACATCGAAATGTCCGGTCAGGATCACCGTTTTCCGGGTCGGACGAGCCGCCTTGAGAAGGGCCAGGACCGCCCTCCTGTCCAGAGGGTCCTCCTCCAGCCGCACAAGGCGCAGTCCATCCGGGTTCTCCCCGAAATAGGGAATGCGGGAGAGGCGATCGTACAGGAACCGGGCGCACCGGTTCTCCCCCCCGTCGGACCCCGTTATGCTGGGGATGGCCACGAGACGCAGCATCAAATCATAAATACGCTCCCCCCTCGGGGTAAACCGAGGGCGCGAGTACCCGAAGGGCAGCATTCTCCCACTCCTCCCTGAAGAAACGGTCGTTTCGACGAAGGCCCTTGCCTCCAAGGCAATCTTCAATATAAAAGAATTCACGATCCGTGCGGCGAAGCCTCCATCGGCCGCCGGGGCTTCGCATACTTTACCACAGCCCTTCAGTCGGACGAGCAATACCTCCTCAGAGCCCCAAATCCGCAGGCAAGAGAATTGCAGGACAAGCCGATGAAGCCGGCAGGGGAAGTTTTGAAAAAATCGGCGCTTCCGGCCCTCCTCT
>NZ_CAUUGJ010000020.1:0-27985 GCF_963544685.1 uncultured Fretibacterium sp.
ATGTAGCTCCGTCTCGTGGGCTCGGAGATGTGTATAAGAGACAGGGGCGGGGGAGCTGAACGGCCTTGCGGGCAGTCCGGGCATGGCGGAGGGTCCGGTTTTCATCGTCAGATCGTCGGACGACTTCGCGTCATTCCCCCCGGGGGCGGTGCTGGTGGCCCGTACGACGAACCCGGCCTGGACGCCGCTCTTCCACGCGGCCTGCGCCTTGGTGACGGAGAGCGGCGGCCCCCTCTCCCACGGGGCTGTGACGGCGCGGGAGATGGGCATCCCGGCCGTCATGTCCGTGCGCGGGGTGCTCGGCGTTCTGAGGGACGGGGACAGGGTCCGCGTGGACGGGACCCGGGGGCAGGTCCTGCGGCTCTCCGAGGTCGAACCGTCCGGTGCCGAGGGTTGAGCGATGAGGACCCCGACGTCGGATGTCAAGGAGGTTGCCAGGTGAAAAAGCTCATATGCGCTGCAGGACGTCTTATCCTGAGGCTTTTGTTCCGCGTGGAGGTCCGCGGCATGGAGAACTACCGCGCGGCGGGGCCCCGGGCCGTCATCATGCCCAACCACGTCTCGCTGCTGGACCCGGCCCTGGCGGCGCTCTTCATCCCCGACGAGCCCGTGTTCGCCATCAACAGCCTCGTGGCCCGGTGGCGGTGGGTGCGGCCCTTTCTGGCCCTGTTCCGCACCTGGTCCGTGGACCCCACGAACCCCTTTGGCCTGAAGGGCCTCATCGAGGAGCTGAAGCGCGACCAGCATTGCGTCATCTTCCCCGAGGGGCGTATCACCACCACCGGCAGCCAGATGAGGGCCTTCGACGGTGCGGCCATGCTGGCCGACAAGACGGGAGCCGTGCTGCTGCCCCTGCGCATCGAGGGGGCCCAGCTCTCCCATGCGTCCTACCTGCGGGGCAGGTTCCCGGTGCGTTGGTTCCCGAAGATCACCCTGACCTTCCTGCCGCCCCGAAAGCTGGAGATCCCGCCGGAGGTGAAGGGGCGTCGGCGGCGCGCCATGGCCCAGACGTTCCTCCAGGACCTGCTTCGGGACGCGGCGTGGCAGGTGCGGGACAGCGGGCGGACGTTGTTCGGCGCCCTGCTGGACGCCCGGCGGCTCTATGGCCGGCGGCGGGTCATCGCAGCGGACATCGGCCGGAAGCCCGTGACCTACGACGGGATGGTGAGGGCGGCTCTGGCCCTGGGAGACCTGTTCGGCGGGCGCTTCAACCCCGGGGAGCGGGCGGGGCTCTTGATGCCCAGCAGCGTGCCCACGGCGGCCCTGGCCCTGGGGCTGTCCCGGCTGGGACACACGCCGGCCATGCTGAACTGCACCGTCGGCGCGCAGAACGCCCTGGCCTGCTGCCGGGCGGCGGAGATCCGGACGGTGATCAGCTCACGGCGTTTCGTGGAGGCGGGGAAGCTCGGCGCCCTGGTGGAGGCCATGGAATCCGCGGGGCTGAGGTTTCTGTGGCTGGAGGATGAGGCCCAGGCCCTGGGGTTGAGGGCGAAGCTGACGGCCTGGTTCCGGGCGCGCTTCACCACGCCGGAGACCGCCGGCGGGCCGGACGATGAGGCGGTGGTGCTCTTCACCTCCGGATCGGAGGGGACGCCCAAGGGCGTGGCCCTGAGCCACCGGAACATTGTCGCCAACCGGGACCAGCTCATGTCCTCCGTGGACTTCCGCCCCAGCGACGTGGTGCTGAACGCCATGCCCATGTTCCACGTGTTCGGCTTCGTGGTGGGCACCATCATGCCCCTGCTCAGCGGGATGTACACATTCTACTTCCCCTCGCCCCTCAGCTACCGGGCCATCCCTCTGGTGGCCTACGACATCAACGCCACCGTCCTCTTCGGTACGGATACCTTCCTCTACGGCTATGCCCGCAGCGCCAGCCCCTACGACTTCTACAGCGTGCGCTACGTCTTCGAGGGGGCGGAGAAGCTGCGGGAGCGGACGTCCCGGATGTGGAGCGAGAAGTTCGGCATCCGCGTCCTGGAGGGGTATGGCACCACGGAGACCTCCGTCGTGTCGCTGAACACGGCCCTGCAGTGCAGCGCGGGTACGGTGGGCCGGGTGCTGCCGGGGCTCGAGGCACGGCTCGAACCCGTGGTCGGCCTGGAGGGCGTCGGGCGGCTCTTCCTGCGGGGGCCCAACGTGATGATGGGCTACCTCCGCTCGGAGCGGCCCGGTGTGCTGCAGCCGGTGGAGGACGGGTGGTACGACACGGGGGACATCGTCCGCCTGGACGAGCTGGGCTTTTTGAGCATCCGGGGGCGGGCCAAGCGCTTCGCCAAGATCGGCGGGGAGATGGTGTCCCTGACCGCACTGGAGGAGGAGATGGAGCGCCTGTGGCCCGGCGTCCGCTGCGCCATGGCCGTCGTCCGGGACGAGCGGAAGGGCGAGCGGATCATCCTGGTGACGGAGAAGAAGGACGCGTCCCGGGAGGAGATGACGGCGCACCTGAAGGCCGCCGGCTACGCGGAGGTGGCCATCCCGAAGAAGCTCCTGTCGGGGGTGAAGCTGCCGCTGTTGGGCTCCGGCAAGACGGACTACCCGGCCCTGGACCGCCTCGCATCGGAGACGGCGGGGGCGGCGGAGTGAAGCGGAGCCCACCCGACGACGGTTGGTCGGCGGGTGGGCGGCCCCGTCCGCGGGGAGCGGGACGCGCCAGGTGAAACCGGAATCCGCAGGCAAGGTTTTCGACAGGCGCCGAATTGCGTTCTAAACGGACCCGCCTCCGAGCAGCCCCTCCAGACAGGCCCGGGTCGCCGAGCCGTACGGGTGCCGTTCCTCCAGAAAGGCGTGCAGGTCGTCCGGGGTATCGAGGTCCCGGTACGGGTCCGTCTCCGCGCAGACGCAGCCCAGCTCTCGGGCCCGCTCCAGCGTGCCGAGCCGGACGCCGCCGCTGCCCCATGGGGCGGAGATGTCGAAGAGCTCCGGGATCGCCCTTTTCAGGCCGATGAGCCAGTAGCCTCCGTCGGGGGTCGGGCCCAGGACGACATCGGCCTCCGCCAGGAGGTCGAACGCCCTGCGGATGCTGTCGGGCCGCATGTGGGGGATGTCCGTCCCGACGATCGCCGCCCGTTCGTACCCCGCCTCGAAGGCGTCCCCGGCCGCGGCGAGCATCCGGTCCCCGAGGGTACGGCCCCGCTGTTCGCGGAGCTCGAGGGCGGCGGGGATCAGAGCGGAGTACGCCTCGGGCCGGCTGCTTCCCGTCCAGTAGAGGAAGAGGTCCGCCCGGTTTTGGAGCTCCAGGGCTGCGGCGAACGCATCGGCCCAGAAGCTCCGGTGCAGGGCCTCCCTCTGCCCTTCGTCCAGCAGGGGCGAGAGGCGCGTCTTGGTCTCCGAGCCGATCGGCAGCCGGGAGAATAGGATCAGAGCCTCGGATTTCTCCCCTTTTTCAGTCCTCTTCGTCCCCGTCATGGGTTCGCATCGCGTCCTTTCTCCCCGCGGCGCCCCTCGTAGAGGGTCCGCAGCGTCTCGGTCGGCACCCCCAGGATGTAGAGCGCCTTGATCGTGTGGATCTTCATCAGCGTCCTCAGCCGGCCGTTCCGGATGAAGCGCCGGGCCGAGGTCCCCACCGGCGTCTCCAGCGCCCGGATCAGCCCTTTGCGGTGCAGCGGACGCAGGCGCCTCGCGAGCTCCCAGTCCTCCATCAGGGCGAGGGGCGCGAAGCCGCCGAGCGAGTCGAAGACGTCCCGCCGCAAAAACAGGGCCTGATCCCCGAAGATCAGGCCGAAGCGCCGTGCCCGCGTGTGGGACGTGCGCTCCACGAAGCGCATGAACCGGTCGTCCGCATCGTAGAAATGGAGCCGGAAGAACCCGCCGACGTAGCCCTCCGAAAGGGTGAGCGCGATATCGGCGAGGCTCGACGGGGCGACTTGGGCGTCCCCGTGCACGAACCACAGCACGCCGCCCCGCGCGGCGCGGGCCCCCGCGTTCAGCTGAAGGGCCCGGCCCCTGCCGCAGCGAACGACGCGGACGCGGCCGAAGGCCGACGCCTCGGCCGCCTCGGCCGTGCCGTCCGTACTGTCCCCGTCGGCGACGACGATCTCCTTCTCCCCGGGGAGGGCGGACAGGGACTCCAGCAGGCCCGTGATGCGCGCGCGTTCGTTCAGGGTGGGGACGACGATCGAGATCATGACGCGGCCGAAGCACTCCGGGGCCGCGTCATGCCGTGGCCCCGCCGCAGCTGGATCCACTCCCCGCCGTGCAGGCGTAGCAGTGGTTGCCCAGGCGGATATTCCGCCTGGCGGGGCGGTCCCCGCCCAGGTCGCCGATGCGGTCCGTCCCCTCCACGGTCCAGTCCAGGGCCTGATTGAAGTCGCAGTCGTAAAGGCGTCCGTCCCAGCCCACGGAGAGCTGGCTGCGGCACATCATCCCCTCCGCCGCGGCGGGGTTGAAGCTGTCGTGGAGGCGGCGCATGTAGCCCGTCATGTTGCCGCTGCGCACCAGGAAGGCGCCGAACCGTCCCACGGGATTGTTCGTGATCGTGAACAGCCGGTTGAACACGATCCCGTGCTCTGCGCCGAGCTTGAGCTTGTACTCCCGTTCCATGCCCGCCTGGGGCGGAGGGAGGAACGCCCCGCCGGGGTTGTAGACCATGTTCAGGGACAGCCGGTCGTCCTTCCCGTACCCCAGGTCGTTCAGCCTGCGGAGCATGGAGACGGCGCTCCGGAAGGTCCCGGCCCCCCTCTGGCGGTCGCAGTCCCGCTCCGAGTAGTAGGGCAGCGAGCAGACGATCTCGACGCCGCGCTCGGCCATGAACTCCGGCAGATCGTCGTAGCCCCTCTCGTGAAGGATCACCAGGTTCGTCCGCACGATGACGTGAACGCCCGCCGCCGTGCCCCGGTCGACCAGGAACCGGAAATCGGGGTTCATCTCGGGGGCGCCGCCCGTGATGTCCAACGTGCGAAAATCCCAGGCGTCAAGGACCCTCAGGCAATGCTCCATCGTATCGCGGGACATGACCTCCGTCCGGTTCGGCCCGGCCTCGACGTGACAGTGCTTGCAGGCCAGGTTGCAGAGCCGCCCGACGTTGACCTGGAGGACGTCGAGCCGATCGAGGGTCTGTCCGACCCGCGGGTCGGTCAGCTTGCCGCGGAAGGGGGGAACGCAGGCCAGAGGATCGTCCCGGCCCGCGTTCGGAGCGAGGGTCACAGCTCGAGCCTCCCGACGATGTTCTTCATCTGGAGCCCGTGCACCAGGCTGGCGCCGCCCCGGATGGCGCAGGCCACATGGACGGCCTCCGTCATCTGCGCCTCGTTGACGCCGTTCTCCAGGCAGCTCTTCGTATAGGCGTCGATGCAGTAGGGGCACTGCACGGTATGGGCCACGGCCAGGGCGATCAGCGCCTTTTCGCGCTTCGTCAGCTCGCCCTCCTCGAACACGGCCCCGTAGTACGCCGAGAACTTCTCCCAGAGCGGGGACGCGCACTGCCCCATCTCCGCGAAACGGTTCAGGTCGTCGGCGTCGTAATAGGCGTTCGTCTTCTCCGTCGTCATCTTTGCGGAACCTCCTCGTGTCGTGATCGTGCAAAATTAAGAGGCAAAATCGAGTCGGGAAGCGGGCTCACCGGTGAGGAGGCTTCCCTAAACGCTGCCTCGTCCTCCAGCGGTTGAGCCAGCTCCGAAGCGACCGGTCCGGCGGGGGCGTGGGGCGGCCCGTCCAGTCTCCGCCGAAGACCAGGTCCAGGAGGTGCAGGCTCTCCCGCCCCCCCGTCCGCATGGCCGAGCGGCACGACGCGCAGTAGGAGACGACCGTCCCGCACGGCGACTCCGCCGCGCGTTTTTTCATGGCCTCGTATCCCAGCCCGGCGTCGCCCGCTGCGATCATCGGGGCGCAGCCGCAGCAGCGCGCCCGGTCCCGGGCATATCCCATCTCGCGGACCGTGGCCCCCAGCTCCCCGAGGACGGTGCGCACGCCGTCGTAGATCTCCGGGACGCCCCGGGTGACGCAGGAATCCTGGATCGAGACCTCGAGGCCGTGTGCGCCGCCATGGCTCCCCTCGGGGAGCCCCATCTCCGCCAGGATCGTCCAGAACGAGCGCACCCTCCGGCCCTCGTCGAAGTGCCGGAGGATGGAGTAACAGTTCTGGCAGGCCACGATCACCTCCTCCGCCCCCATGAGGTCGAGGTCGCGCCGCACCGTGTCGAATCGCCTCCGGAACTCCCCGGTCATGGCCATGAGCTTCAGCGGCTTCCCGCAGCACTTGAGGAGCGCGCCGACGCCCTCCATGCGTTCGCGCAGGTACTGCCATGCCGCCAGGACGTGCCCCGGGGCGTAGGCCGACAGGCTGCACCCCGGGAAGAAGACGCGTTTCGCCCGCCCCCTTTTCGTGCCGACGGTACCGTCCGCCCCAACGGCGCGGCAGAAGAGGGGCGAGAAGGCCAGACGCTGGTGAAAGCGCATGGTCCGGTGGAAGGGGCCCTTTGCCGGGGGCGTCGCGTTCGAGCGGATGCCCATGGCGTCAGGCTCCGGATCTCCCGACGTAGCGCCGTTGCAGATAGAGCCCCGCCGTCGTGACGAGGACGGCCAGCGCCCCGGCCAGGATCAGGTAGAGGCGTCGGTGCTCCGCGTCCCCCAGCCCCGCGGCCCCAAGGGTGAAGAAGGTCACGCCGGGCGCCAGAAAGAGCGCCGTGTAAAGGGTGTAGGGCCAGAGTCCGATGCCCGTGATCCCGTAGGCGAAGTTCTGGAGGTTGTAGGGGAACAGCGGCACCAGCCGGGTGATCATCAGGAGCACGACGCCGCTGCGGCCGACGTCCTCGAACAGGACGCGCTTCAGATACCGGTTGCGTTCCACCCAGGGGGCGACGGCGTCCCTGAGGAAATAGCGGCCGGCCAGGAAGGCCAGGACCGCTCCGATCGTCGCCGCGGCCAGGCAGAGGACGGTGCCCAGGAGGGGACCGAAGAGGAGCCCGGCGACGATCGCGAAGGTCACCCCCGGGAGGGCCAGCAGGACGCAGCCCGCCGTCGTCGCCGCGATGTAGATCAGCGAGGCCGTCAGGACGTCCCTGCGCACCGCTTCCCTCAGGGCCTCCAGGCCGCTCGGGCCCGACAGAAAATCCGACCAGCCGTAATGCCGGTTCAGAATGAGGACGGCGAACGCGATCCCCAGGAGGATCAGCGGCTTTGCACGGCGTCCCATCAGGCGCTCCGGGCGGAACGTTTTTTTCTCTCCGTGTAGACCTGCTTCAGCAGTACGATCAGGATCGAGAGCGCGAAGAGGATCAGGAGCCCCGTGACGAAGAGCTTTGCCCCGCCCGTCAGCATCCCTCCGACGTAGGAGTAGACGATCGTCGCGGGAAGCTGCCCCACGCCCGTGGCGATGAAGAAGGACCAGAACCCCATGGAGGTCAGGCCCGCCGCGTAGCTGACGATGTCGAACGAGATGAACGGCAGGAGCCGGGCGATGAGGATGCTCTGGGTCCCGTGCCGCTCGAAGAAGGCGTCGATGGAGCGCAGGCCGGTCCTGCTGGAGAGCTTTTCCACGACGTCGCGGCCGAGGATGCGGGCGATGTAGAAGCAGGCCGCGGCGCCGGCCATGGCGCTGGACCAGGACAGGATGGCGCCCCGCCACCAGCCGAAGAGGTTGGCGTTGGCGAAGGTGATCAGGAAGGCCGGGAGCGGCGCCACGATGGACTGGAAGACCATCAGGAGGAAGGAGACCGCGGCGGCCATGGTCCCGTAACGCTCGACGAAGCTGCGGACCGCGGTGAAATCGCCGGTTGCGAAGGCCGAGAAGATGGAGTCGATGACGTCCCTGTACGGCGGCCAGACGAAATAGGCCCCGACCGCCGCGGCGAGCAGGATCAGGAGGACGGCCTTTCCGGCGTATTTCCTGCCGGACGCTCCCGGCCGTCCGGGGCCGCAGGCGGCGTCTTGTACGTTTTTCGTTTCACTCATGCGGGATACCTCCAAACGGAACAGCCCATCCCGGGAACGGGACGGATCGGGACGGACGGGCCACGGCCCCAGCCCGTGGAGATGAGGGCTGAGCGCAGGGCGACATCGGCGGGGTTTTGTCCTTGTCGGACGGGACCGCCCGTGCGGGGATCCGGCTGCCGGGCTACAGGGAGGAGCGTTCGTTCCGAGCGAAGAGCCGGGGACGGGGAGCCGGATTCGCAGCGCCCGCTGTGGCGCACACGTGCACACCGTGCAGCGAATGCGAAACGCGTCATGTGAATACGGCCATGGCTCTTCCTCCTTCCGTTTGAACTTTCATTTGGGGCTTACGGCTATTGTACACCAGGGTCGGAGATTTGGATTTACGGGACATGCCGCCCCGGGACGCGGCTTCTCGAGAAGCCGGAAAACAAGCGGGGCTATGGATCCCGCTGTTTCGGCCCGGTGTCCCCGGGCCTGCTCCGGCCTGCGAAGTTACCCTTCGGGTTGTGATAAAATCGGTCTGTACAAGAGGTTTAACTGTTTGGGGAGGTGCGCTTTATGTCGAACTTCAAGTCGTCCTTTGTCTCCACGATGTCCGATGAGCGACGGAAGGAGATTGCAAAACAAGTTTCGGCTGCTGTCAGAGTTGGTGATATGGAGCTTGCAGGCAAACTTGCTTTTCAGATTCCTTTGTCGCTGCCGCGAGCAAGGGTTCTCAAAGCTGACTGGGGTATTGAAAGGCTCAAGAGATCCGGTCACAACTTAGATGACGCAGTGGCGGCTTATGGAAAAGAATGGCTTGAAGCTTGATGCGCTTCAAATGCGAGAGAAGGATTTTGACATGAAGAGTGAACTTTTTGCTCTGAATGTCTCATTATACCTATTCAATATTGGCGTGGAGGATTGATTGTATGCCGCCTGAAGGTACAGGTATTTTTTTGCCTCCTGGAAAAAGCATCATTTCGGAAAGTGCGTACTATAAAATCATAAAATTTATTGGCAGAGGTGGTAATGCTATCGCCTTTAAGGTATTGTGTACATCTGGTGATAATCACGGCTTGATTTTTGCACTCAAGCTACAATACAATTTGTCAAGCGAGATGCGTCAAGAACGCTTTTTTAAAGAAACGAAATTCTTGAAGGAATGTAGACACCCTGCCATACTGAGCCATATTGATGATGGTATCTATGAACTTTCTGATGGGCGTAAATTTCCATTTATCGTTACCAATTTTTTGCCGCAAACACTTGTGGATGTAGTACGTGATGTTGAATTTGATTTCGTTAGAAAAATAGAGATTACTTGTCAGTTGTTGAGTGCATTGCATTTTTTACAGGCGCAGATGATTTTGCATCGAGACATAAAGCCAAACAATATTTTTATGAACAATAATGACGTATTCCTTGGTGATTTTGGCTTGCTTAAAAAAATTAACAATACGCCCGTTGATAATCCAGATGACGATATACAGCTTTTGCGTGAATCCACAATGGCAGATGTGCATAACCTAACCGGATATAAAGCGATGCCAAGAAGATATAGAACTCCCGAGTTGGTAAGGTATGCTAATCAAGAAGATATTTTGCATATTGAGTCTGATGTGTTTCAGTTAGGCTTGGTTTTGACAGAGCTTTATACCGGGGAAAATCCCTTGCAAGAGGCTGATGATATTACGTCCCCCATTAGACTTAACAAGATAGGTCCTATCAGTGGAACAAAGCATGGTGGGCTGGTTTTTAATCAGTTGAGCGGAATGCTGAAAGAGGATTATACACAGCGCACTTCTGTTAAAGACCTACTTGCTTCATTTACAGGCTTATATCAACGATCAACTATTAACTGCTAGATTGTCAAATCAAATGCAACAGGTAAATTGAAAAAGGCCCTTGGATTACAGTCCAAATACAACAGTAGGGGGTGAGAGAAGATAAAAAGCCCATATATAAGCAAGCTAAACAAGCGACCAACGAGCAACTCAAGAGGACGGCGAATGTCCGGGCCCGCCGGGCGGGATGGGAGCGCATGGCGCGAGGTTCCGTGCTTCCCGCCGGCGCCGCGCCCGGTGAATTGACAGACCGGCCCGGCTTCTGCTAGAGTTTCCCCGATGCTTTCCTCCGGCGGAGAGCCCGCCGGACAACCTCAGGAGAAAGGAGGATTCCCCATGCGCCGTCCCGAGACGTGATGCGCCCCCGGCGATGCACGTGATGCATTTTTGCCGCGGTCCGGGTCGGGACGCACGAGGGAGTCCGGATCTTTTCCCGCCTCCGTCTGATCCCTCCTCCCGATAATTTTTGCCGTGGATTCATGCCCTTCTTCCCGCAGGAGTGGAAGGCCTGTCCCCCTTTCGGATCGCCATTTTACGACTTTACGGAGGAAGCCATCGTGAATATCGAAAAAACGAAACGGGCAAGGTTCTCTGCGGCGGCCCGCCAATGATCCTGGACACGCACCTGCACACGAGCGAATACTCCCCGGACAGCTCCATGCCGGTCCGGGATGCCGTGCTGAGGGCCAGGGCCATGGGGCTGGACGGCCTGTGCGTCACCGATCACGATTCCATCGGGATCGCCGCGGAGGTCGACGCACTGCGTTGGGAGTGCGGTTTCCCGTTGTTCGTGGGCATCGAGGTCCTGACCACGGGAGGGGATTTCGTCGTGTTCGGCCTCGATCGCGCCCCGTCCGACATCCCCACCTCCGCGGAGCTGATGGACTGGGTGTCCCGATGCGGCGGCGCTGCAGTGGCAGCCCATCCTTTCCGGAACAACGGGCGCGGGGCGGGCGAACTCGTCCGCGGCCTCACGTCGCTCTCGGGCATCGAGTGCTTCAACGGCAGCACTTCGCCGGAGGCCAACCTCGAGGCTCTGAGGACCGCAAGGGAGCTGGGGCTGGCCCGGCTTGGGGGGAGCGACGCCCATAAGGCCGAACGGTTGGGGCGCTTCGCTACCCGCTTCGACGGTCCTGTTCGGGACGAGAGCGATCTGATCCGTCTGATCCGGGCTCGGGCCTGCGAGCCCGTGGCCTGGGACGGAAGCTCGTTCGTCCCCGCGGAGGCGTGGGTGCGGTCGCAGGGTGAAGAATAAATGTTCTCTTTCAAGCAAGCTCGTTTTCATCACTATTTCTAGGAGGTCTTTTCATGTTTATGAGAGTTTTCGCCGGAGTTCTGCTGTCCTTCTGTTTCGCGTTCTCCTCCTGGGCCGCCGAGGCCGGGAAGGGGATCAGCATCTTCATCGCCTACACGGGGATCAAGCCTATCCTGGAGGCGTTCACGCGGGACACGGGCATAGAGGTCGACTACCTGGAGATGTCCTCGGGCGAGGTGCTGACCCGAATCCGTGCGGCCAAGGGCAAGGCTCAGGCCGACGCCTGGTTCGGCGGCGGGCTGGACAGCTACATCGCCGCGGCCGAGGAGGGCTTTCTGGAGCCCTACGTCTCCCCGGAGCGCGCAGCCTACGACCCCATGTTCTATAACGCGGAGGGCCTCTGGAGCGGCATCTCCCTGGGCGCCGTCGTCATCATGGGCAACACGGAGGTCATAGCCCGGAACAAGCTGCCGATGCCGGAGAGCTGGGAGGATCTGGCCAACCCCCTTCTGCAGAAGGAGCTCCTCATGGCGACCCCCGCGGTGAGCGGCACCTTCTACTCGATGGTGTCGAGCCTCCTTCAAACGATGGGGGAGGAAAAGGGCTGGAAGCTGCTCGAGGCCATCGACGCGAACGTCCCCTACTACTCGAAGCGGGGCGCCGAGCCCGCCAACAAGGTGAGTCTGGGAGAGGCCGGCATCGCCGTGGCTCCGTTCGACACGGTCGAGCGCCTGAAGCAGGAGGGCTACAAGGTCGAGATGGCGTTCCCCAAGGACGGAGTTCCGTGGTACATCGCCCCCGTGGCCATCTTCAAGGGAGCCCGGAACTCCGAGGGGGCTAGGGCCCTGGTGGATTGGGTGCTCTCCGAGAAGGGGCAGGCGGCGCTGGCCCTCCACACCACGCAGGCCCCCATCCGTCCCGGCGTCAAGCTGGCGCCCGCGGTGCAGGCCATGCGGGACTCCAACCTGATGAAGATCGACTTCGTCCAGGCGGGTAAGGACCGCAAGCGCATCCTGGAGCTCTGGCAGGAGAGGTTCGGCAGCAAATAGCGCCCGCGCCGCCTGTTTGCCATGACCTTGCGATCCGGCCGGAGTTTTCGCCTTCGTCACGGAAGCTCCGGCTTCCTTGTCCGCGGCGGCGACGGCGCGCTCTCGGGGCTCGAGCGTCTGCTCTGGGCCCTCACGGCCTGCGCCCTGCCGCTCTTTGTGCTCTGGCCCGTCGGGGCCGTTCTGTTCGAGAGCTTTGTGCGGGACGGCAGCCTCTCCCTGCGCGCCTACTCGGGCCTCCTCTCCCGAAACGCGGGGCTGGTGCGCGACAGCTTTCTCCTCTCCGGGACGGTGACGCTGTGCACCCTGCCCCTCAGCACCGCCATAGCCCTGAGGCTGGTCTACGGCCCACGCCGCGGGCGCGGTGCGGTGACGGCGGCCCTGGCGCTCTCCACGATCTCCCCGCCCTTCCTCTGCTCGATGGCCTATCTGATGCTCTTCGGACGGCGCGGGCTCGTCACCTGGAGGCTGCTGGGCTTCGAATGGAACCCCTACGGCTTTCATGGGGTGCTGATCATGGAGACGGTCTCGCTGATCGGGCTTGCGGCCCTTTTGATCGCGGCCTCGCTGCGGCGGGTGGACGGGGCCCTCGAGCGGGCCTCGCTGGACCTCGGCGCTTCCCCGGCGCGGACCCTGCGGAGCGTCAGCCTGCCTCTGGCCCTTCCGGGACTTGCCGCGGCGGCCCTGACGATCTTTGTCCGCTCCCTGTCGGACTTCGGGACGCCCCTCTTCCTTGGCGGCCGGTTCCAGGTCCTGGCCTCCCGGGCCTACACCACCCTTGTCGGCGTGGGGGACTTTCCCCTGGCCTGCGCCATGAACGTCCTGCTGCTCCTCCCGGCCCTGGGCATTCTCTGCCTGAGGAGCGCCGAGGCGGGCGAGGGGTTTTCTCCATCTCTCGGCCTGACGCAGGATCGCTCGCTCCGCCTGTCTGCCGGTCTTCTGGCGGTCCTGGACGGCGTGGCTTGGGCGTTCGTCCTCCTGCAGGTCATGGTCTACGGGCTCATCCTTCTGGGGAGCGTGACCCGGACCTGGGGTACGGACTTCTCCCCCACGACGCGCCACCTCTCCGCCCTCCTCGGGTTCCGGATGGGGAGCGTCCTGCGCAGCCTCGTCTGCTCCTTCGCCGCGGCGCTCGGGGGATGCCTCCTCGCCGCCGTCATCGCCTCCCTGCTCGAGGGAACGGGTCCGGGCCTGCGCCGCACGGTCCAGGCCGTCGCGGACCTGCCCTACCTCATGCCGGGCACGTTTTTCGGCGTCGGTTACCTCCTGGTCTCCGTCAGCCTGCCCTTCGAGCTGGGGCCCACCTTCCTGATCGCCATGAACTGCCTGTTCCGCCAGCTCTCGCCCTCGCTCCGCGCGGCCAGGGCCGGACTGGCCCAGATCGACCCGGCGCTCGTCCAGGCAGTCCGGGACCTGGGGGGAGGCCCCCGGCGGGTGCTGACGGACCTGCTGATCCCACGGCTCCGTCCCTTCCTGCGCCTGGGCTTCCTCAACGCCTTCAGCGCGGCCATGACGACGACCGGCCCCATCATCTTTCTGGTCAGCCCCTACGCGCGCGTGGCGTCGATCGAGCTCTTCGAGGCCATCAACGAGGGGGACTTCGGCGCGGCCTCCGCGATGGGAACCCTCCTGATCGCCGTGGTCGCAGGCGTCAACGCACTCGCCTGGCGGCTGAGCACCCGGAGGGATGCCTTTTAGCCGAGGATTTAACCGCCGCAAGGAGGTTTACGCTTACATGCTTTCTTTTCGGAACGTTACCGTGCGTTACGGGGCCTTCACGGCCCTGGAGAGTCTGAACCTCGACCTGCGGCGCGGCGAGCTGATGACCCTGCTGGGTCCCTCCGGGTGCGGGAAGAGCACGACGCTCAAGGTGGCCGGAGGCTTCATCGCCCCGGACGAGGGCCGAGTCCTTCTGGACGGGAAGGACATCACGTACCTTGCCCCGGAGCTGAGGCCGACCGCGACCGTCTTTCAGAACCACGCGCTGTTTCCCCACATGTCGGCGGGGGATAACGTGGGTTACGGCCTCAGGGTGCGGGGAGTCGGTCGGGAGGAACGGCGGCACGAGGCGGAGAAGGTCCTCGAGCGAGTGGGGCTTTCCGGCTGCTTCGATGCGCGGGTCCAGGACCTCTCGGGCGGCCAGCAGCAGCGCGTGGCCCTGGCCCGGGCCCTGGTCCTGAACCCTGCGGTGCTGCTCCTGGACGAGCCGCTGTCGAGCCTGGACGCCCGGCTCCGCGTGCGGATGCGCCGGGAGATACGGGAACTCCAGCGCGCGGTGGACATCACGATGCTCTACGTGACCCACGACCAGGAGGAGGCGCTCTCGATCTCCGACCGTGTCTCCGTCCTGAATGGGGGACACCTGAGCCAGACGGGCGCACCGGAGGAAATCTACTTTTCCCCCGCGGACGATTTTATCGGAGATTTCATCGGCGACGCGTTTTCCGTAACGCTCGAGGGGCGGCGGCGCCTTATCCGGCCCGACCAGGTGGTCCCCGACCCCGATGGGACCTTCGAGGGGCACCTCACGGGCCGGGAGTTTCTGGGGGCCACGGTGGAGTGGCGCATCGAGTGGAAGGGACAGAGCCTGAGGGCGATCCTCCCGAGCCGCGACGAAAGGACGCCGCCGCTCGGAGGGACCGTGCGGTTCGATATCCGCCCCTGAGCCTCCGGGGAAGAGAAGCTACAACCGAAGCTACAATCCGGCGGCGCTCAGGGCGTTCACGACCGTCCGAACCTCCTCCTCGAGGTCCGTCCCCGGCGTGACGGGAACCGGATGGTAGCCGGGGACATCCGAGAGCAGGCCGGGCTGCGTCCCCGGCCCCACGTCGAAGACCGGACGATGGCTCAGGGCGCCCCGAATTCGTCCCGCCAGGTTGGTCGCGTCCTCCGGGTGGACGACCGCCGCGTCGTAGTCGAGCTGGAGCAATCGGTAGCACAGCGCCGCCTGGAGCAGCGGATCGCCGGCCCGCTCTGGCAGGATGGCCTTGAGCTCGAACCCGGCCTCCGCGGCCCCTCGGACATAGGCCGTCACCCGCGCTTCGTCGGTCCCACCGCGGAACAGAACGCCTATCCTCCCACGCATCTCCCGCATCCGCCGCTCCCTCGCCTTCGACAAAAGTCTAGCCCGGCGTTATTTCAGGCCGGGAGATTGAATGCTTCTCCGGTACTCCTCGCGGGGTTCCTCGTCGATCTTGAGGGCGACAAGGCGGCGTATCCATCACGGAGCCGCACAAGGGCCCCTCCTTCCGTCCGGAGCTTACGGCTATTGTACACCGGGGCCGGAGAGGACGGCGGACGTCCGGGCCCGACGGAGGGGGCGGGGGAGCGCATGGCGCGGGGCCCCGCGTTTTCCGCCGGCGCCGCGCCCGGTGAATTGACAGACCGGCCCGGCTTCTGCTAGAGTTTCCCCGATGCTTTCCTCCGGCGGAGAGCCCGCCGGACAACCTCAGGAGAAAGGAGGATTCCCCATGCGCCGTCCCGAGACGTGATGCGCCCCCGGCGATGCACGTGATGCATTTTTGCCGCGGTCCGGGTCGGGACGCATGAGGGAGTCCGGATTCTTTCCCGCCTTCGTCTGAACCTTCCTCCCGATAATTTTTTCCGTGGATTCATGCCCTTCTTTCCGCAGGAGTGGAAGGCTTGTCCCCTTTGGATCGCCACGTCACGATGCAGGCCCGTTTTTTGTCCGAGAGCCCCCGGCCGCCGGGGACTCGGGCGCTTTTGCCGCGTGCCGCATAACCCTGGCTTTTTTCAAAAAATACAATGAGATCGAAAACGATCATGGGAGGAAATCATGAACGTCAGAAAACTTGGTTGGGTTGGGCTCCTTGCCGTTGTGGTCATGTCGGGGTTCGTCCTCCGCGGGACGGACCTCCGCAGGGCCGACGCGGCCGATCAGCAGGGCGAGAACAAGATCGTCGTGATCTCGTCGAACTCGGCTCCTCCATACAGTTATTTCGAGGGCAAAGTTCATGTCGGGTTCGAGGTGGATTTTTGGGACGAGATTGCCCGGCGTACCGGCCTGACGGTTCAGTTCGAGACCTCGGGGTTCAGCGGGCTGTTCGGTTCCCTTGATTCCGGCCGTGTGGACGCCGTCTCCTGCTTCATGGGGATTACGCCGCAGAGGCAGGAAAAATTCGCCTTTTCCGTGCCCTATGCCGTGGACCCGCTGGGGTTCTTCGTCGCGGTGGACAGCCCCATCCAGTCCGTGGAGGAGCTCGAGGGGAAGGTCGTCGCGGTCGAGGACGGCGCGCAGGGGCAGCTGGAGCTGAACGCCCTGATCGAGCAGGGACGGAAGTACACTCCCAAGGTTTATGGGGACGGGACCTCGGGGATCATGGACGTCGCCATGGGGCGTGTCGACTCGCACCTGACCTCGGTGGCTCAGGAGCACTTCGATATGAGGCAGATGAAGCTCTCTCTGCGCCAGCTTCCCGGAAACCTCTCGGAAAGGGAGGTCGGGGTTGTTTTTCGCAAGGAGGATGCGTCCATGGCCTCCAGGATCGAGAGGATCAACGAGGCCATCGGGGCGATGCTCGCGGATGGGACGATCGGCCGCCTGACCGAGAGGTGGCTCGGCGTCGACCTTTCCATCAAGAAGGGGCAATAAGCCCCCTCCGGCGGAATGAACGAAGCGAAGATGGAATCCCGCACGCTCCGCCTCAGGGCCGGAAGCGCCGGGGAGACGTCGAGGAGGCCCGAGCGCCTGCCGACCCGAGGCCCGGGGGAGATCGTGAGGGTCCCCACCGTATGCCGCATGTGCGGTCAGGATACCGGCTGCGGGGCGATAGCCCTGGTGCGGGACGGTCGTCTGCTCGGCCTGGAGGGGATGAAGGAGGCCCCCCACAACAGGGGCAGCCTCTGCGCCCGAGCCCATGCGGCCCCCGAATGGCTTTATTCCCCGCAGCGGCTGAAGTCTCCCCTGGTGCGGCAGGGAGGGCGCAGGGGGGCGCCGTGGGTCCCTATTTCCTGGGGGGAGGCGCTCGACCTTCTGGCGGAGCGTCTGCTGGACGAGAAGAAACGCTACGGGGCGGAATCCCTGGCCGTGCTCTCGCCGGCCAGGCGCAGCTACTGCGGGTACATGATGCGCCTCCTGATGGCCCATGGAAGCCCGAATTACGGCCACAGCGGCATCTGCTACGTTCAGCGGAGCATGCCCTTCACCTACACCCTGGGCGGCCATCGCCCTCCGGCCGCGGACTACGCCCAGGCCGACCTGATGCTGCTCTGGGGCCGGAGCCCCACCTGCGCCAGTGCTCCGATGGGGGGCTGCGTGCCCTGACGGAGGCCAGGCGGCGGGGCATGCGCGTGGTGGTGATCAAACCCACCCAGGGCGGGGAGGGCCGTTTTTCCGACGAGTGGCTGGCGCTGCGCCCCGGGACGGACGCGGCCCTGGCCCTGTCCATGCTGCATGTGGTGATCGGCGAGGAGCTTTACGACCGTGATTTCGTGAGGGATTGGTGCTTCGGGTTCGAGGAGCTCGCGGAGCATGTGCGGCAGTACACGCCCCAATGGGCGGAGGGCATAACGGGGGTCCCGGCCGGGCGGATCCGCGAGGTGGCGCGGCGTTACGCGTCGACGCCCCGGGCGGCCATCGACCTGGGCAACGGCATCGAGCACGCGCCCGGCTGCAGCGACGCCGCCCGGGCCATCGCCATGCTGATCGCCCTGACGGGGCACCTGGAGAGGCCGGGGGGCAACTTGTGGCCGCCTCGGTTCTCGATGCCCACACTGAAGAACATCGAGCTGAAGGAGCGGATCACGGAGGACCTGGCCTCCCGTCTGGTGGCGCCGGAGATGCCCCTCGGCCTCCAGCCATGGGAGCTGGGGCTGGCCTCCTCCTACAAGGGGATCATCGACAGCATCCTCACGGAGAAGCCCTATCCGATCCGAACCCTGATCGCCGCGGGGACTCAGCCTCTGGCGAGCGGCAGGGGGGCCAAGACGACCCGGGCCGCCCTGGAGAAGGTGGGGTTCTTCGTCGTGGTGGACGTGATGGAGACGGCGGAGATGGAGTACGCCGACCTGGTCGTTCCCGTGGCCACCTTCCTGGAGTGCGAGCATTCCCTGGTGTCATGGGGCCCCTGGCTGATGGCTCCCGCCCGGGCGGTGGAGCCCTTGGGGGACTATGGGTCCGACACCGACTTCTGGGTCCAGCTGGGGTGCCGGCTGGGATATCCCGACCTCTTCTGGGACGGGGACGCCGAGCGGAGCTTCGATGAGCAGCTGGAGCCTACGGGACTGTCCATGGCCGAGCTGAGAAAACATCCCTTTGGGGTCTCGGGGGCCGTTCTGCCCCGGACCTACGAGAGGTATGGGGAATTCTTCGGCGCGATCGGCCCCAGGCTGGACCGATCGCCCTATCTTCCCAGGGGGAAGGTCGCGCTTTACAACGAGGCGTTCGAGGCCGCGGGGCTCTCGCCCCTCCCGGAGTGGCGGGAGGTTCCCGAGGGGGTTACGGCGACGCCCTCCCTGGCGGAGCGGTTCCCCTTGATCCTGTCCGATCATCACGGGTCCGTGATGTACAACTCGAGCTGGCTGCGGAACGTCCCCTCCCTGCGGAGGATGGCGCCGGAGCCGGAGCTCGAGATTCACCCCGAGGCGGCGCGGAGCTGTGGCGTTGCCGACGGCGATAGGGTGGAGGTGCGTTCCCCTCATGGGACGATGGTGGTCCGGGCCAGGGTCACCGAGGATATTCGCAGGGATACGGTCATGATCCTGCACGGTTTCTGGCAGGGGTGCGAGGAGCTTGGGCTTCCGGGCTACAGCCTGTTCGACGGCGGGGCCAACCCCAACAACCTCTATCCCCTGGGGGAGCACGCGCGGGACCCGGCGGTGACGGCCAACAGCTCTCAGACCCTGGTAACCGTGAGGCGGATCGAATAAAAGAAGAGCCTGCCGGGAGCGGGAAGCGTCTTTCGATATCGGATCTTGTCTTGAAGCCTTGTCTGGAAAGGACGGATGCAGAAAATGGTGGAATCGGAACAGCAGCATCAGCGGAGGCCCTCCCTGTCCCAGGCGGTCTGGGCCCTCGCCTTCGTGATTGCGGTGATCGTGGTCGGTATCCGGCAGAAGGTGGGCATGACGGCCCCGCTGGCCATGGGGGCCATGGCGGCGGCCTGCGTCTCGCTGCTGCTCGGCAGCTCGTGGAGGAGCGTCCAGCAGGGGATCGTCCAGGGGATATCGCAGAGTCTGGCGGCCGTCTGCATCATCATCCTGGTCGGAATGCTGATCGGCCTGTGGATCGTGGGCGGGACCGTGCCGACGATCATCTATTACGGGCTGCACCTGATCTATCCCGAGATGTTCCTCCCCGTGACCTTCGTGATCTGCTGCATCACGTCCCTCGCCACGGGAACCTCCTTCGGGACGATCGGCACGGTCGGCCTGGCCCTGATGAGCATCGGGCTCGGCCTCGGCGTCCCATCGGCCATGACTGCGGGGGCCATCGCCTCGGGCGCCTTCTTCGGCGACAAGATGTCCCCCCTGTCGGACACGACGAACGTCGCTCCGGCCATAGCCGGAACCGACCTCTTCAAGCACATCGGGTCCATGCTCTGGACGACGCTCCCCGCGGCTGTGATCTCCTTCGGGCTTTATTGGTTCATCGGAAGGGACTATGGGGCGGGCCAGGTGAATTGGGAGACGGTGAACGAGATCCGGTCGACCCTGGCGGGCACCTTCTTGCTCGGCGCCGTCACGCTGATCCCCGCCGTCCTCGTGATCCTGCTGTCGGTGTTCAGGCTCCCCGCTCTGGCGACCCTGACGCTGGGGATCTGCTGCAGCGGCCTCTGCGCCGCGTTCTCTCAGGGGCTGGGGTTCAAGGCCCTCCTGGCGGCCTCCATGCATGGATACAGCAGCGCCACGGGGGTCGCCATGGTGGATAAGATCCTCTCCCGCGGCGGGATCGACATGATGTCGGGGACGCTCATCATGCTCATCGGGGCCATGGCCATGGGAGGGCTCCTGGAACAGAGCCGCGTGCTCTCGGTCATCATCGAAGCCCTGATGCGCCACGTGAGGGGAGCCCTGGGGCTGATCCTCTCGACGATCGCCGCCTGCTACGCGACCCTGGGCGTGACGGGCAACATGATGCTGGCGATCATCCTCCCGGGAAAGACCTTCAAGCCCGTTTTCGACCGGATGGGCATCGCTCCCGAGGTCCTCTCGAGGACCCTGGAGGACGCGGGCACCCTGGGAAGCGTGCTCGTTCCGTGGGGGATCCCGGCCCTGTTCCTGATGGGGGCGCTCTCCGTCGATGCCTCCTTCATCCCCTACGTCTTCCTGAGCCTGATCTCGCCGCTCTTCGCCATCCTCTACGCCGCCACGGGGTTCGCGTTCCGGCGCGAGGCGCGAGCCTCCACCGCGGACTGACGGGATGGCGCGAACCGAGGCTCCGAAGCCTCCGCTTTCGTTCGACGTGCCGTAGGGGAGGGGCCGCCGATGAGATTCGACCTCCAGGTTTTTCTCGATATCCTCCGGGCCATGCCTTGGGGGGTCTGGCAGACGCTCTGCATATCGTTCCTGTCGTTTCTGGGGGCGCTGGCGCTGGCCTTTGCTGTCGCCATGATCGACTACTACGATTATGTCGCTCCTGAAGGGCCTGTCGCGCGTATACCTGTCGATCTTCCGGGGAACGCCCCTGATCGCGCAGATGTTCTTTCTGTACTTCGGGATGCCGGTGCTCTTCCCGGCATTCCGGAGCCTGAGCTCGTATTGGGCCGGGGTCGTCAGCCTCGCCATGAACATGGGAGCCTACATGTCGGAGACCCTGCGCGGGGCCCTGAACGCCGTCCCCGAGGGGCAGAGGGAGGCCGCCCTGACCATCGGCATGACGGAGGGGCAGCTGATGCGGCGCATCGTCCTTCCGCAGGCGCTGCGAATCGCGATCCCTCCGCTCTCGAACAACCTGATCGACACGATCAAGGGATCGTCGGTCGTCTTCACCGTCGGGGTCGTGGACTTGATGGCCGTCGCGAAGATGAAGAGCGCCGTCGGCCTGCGCTATTTCGAGGGATATGCGGCCGCCATGCTGATGTACTGGCTCATCATCACGTTCGCGACCCGCGTGCAGCGCCGCCTGGAACTTCGTATGAGCCGCGCATACCGGCGTTAGGAGGGGCTGCATGCTTCGGATATCCCGGCTGAGGAAATCGTTTGGAGAACAAAGGGTGCTGGATGGGATAGACCTCGAGGTCCGGGACGGGGAGGTGCTCTCCCTCCTGGGGCCGAGCGGGACGGGAAAGTCGACCCTGCTGCGCTGCCTCATCGGGCTGGAGCGGGCCGACGAGGGGACGCTCCGCATCGACGAGGCTCCCCCCTTCGACCTCCGGCGTCTGGGAAGGGCGTCCCTGCACCGCCTGAGGCGATCCTTCTCGATGGTCTTTCAGAGCCACAACCTTTTCGTCAACAAGACCGCCTTGGAGAACATCCTGGAGCCGATGGTCACGGTGCAGCGGATGCCCCGCGGGGATGCCGGGAAGGAGGCCATGCGGATCCTCGCGCTCGTGGGGATGGAGGACAGGGCCGACGCCTATCCGATCCAGCTGAGCGGCGGGGAGGCCCAGAGGATCGGGATAGGACGCGCTCTGGCGGTCCATGCCCCCATCATGCTCTTCGACGAGCCGACCTCGTCGCTGGACCCGGAACGCGTTCGGGAGGTCCTGGACGTCATCCGGCTGCTCGCCGACGAGAGGCGCACGATGCTCATCGTCACCCACGAGCTGGAGTTCGCGCGGAAGGTCTCGACGCGCATCGCCTTCATGAACGAGGGCCGTATCGCGGCGATCGGGGCCCCGGAGGAGATATGGTCCGACCCCAATCCCCGGCTGCGGCGCTTTCTGGAGAGCATGTCAAAGGAGGGGTAGGGTCCGAGGGGCTGCTCCCCGCCCCCAGAGCCGCACGCTACTTCGGCCCGGTGTCCCTGGACCTGCTCCAGCCTGTGAAGTTACTCTTGGGGTTGTGGTAAAATCAGTCTGTACAAGAGATTTACCTGTTTGTGGAGGTGCGCTTTATGTCAAACTTCGAACCCGTTCCGCAAAGGAATCAGATAAAAGCACCAAAAAGCTTCGGAAGATGAAATGCCTTGTCGCACTATTAAAAAGGGCATTGTTTGGATTGTTAACAGACCACTACGAATACTACCACAGGTATGGGGGATGTTGATGTCTGAGTCGACAGTCTTCAATAGGAACCGAAGTGCTTTCTGGATGCGCGTCAACGAAAATGACGATGGCAGCCTCAATTTCATTGTCTCTCAAGATGTGGTTGCTGTGGTCAAACATCATTTTCCTGAACTGGCGCAGGCAAGCCCGACTGGTTGGAAACAGGGAAATAAAAACACCGAGAATATTTGGGTGCCCGCAAACAGGGTAGATCAGGTTGATGTTGATGAAATTAAGCAGTGGGCGGAGTTCGCTGGCAATCAATGCGTTTGGCTGAAGTTGGGCAATCAGCTGCAAGCTCATTTTTCTGGCTCGGAAGTCGATCATTGTATTGCAGGAGATTTTAACTTTACCACCGATGGGTCCAGTATTATTGGTCCGCGAAGTGTGTTGGGAGAAGCAGAGTTTCAACTCAAGTATCACTTGGGCGAACTGACCCAAGAGAAGAAGCAGGAGTACTGTGCCGTGATGTCGCAGTCGTTGCTGGATGCCTTTGACCTCTTGCCATTGCGGGGCATTGGTACCCCAGCGGGTCCTGTCGTTTCTCCGATTCCTGCCCAGGAAGGGTCGAGCAAATTGGCTTGGGCCTTCGCAAAACATGTGGCAGAACGTAAAGGGGTCGGCTTCATCGAGCCGCGCCTCTTGGTTCAAAAACCACAGATGAAGCAGCTGACCATCCAGCAAAAAGTGACCGTATGGACGACGATCTACCAGACAGCCAATTCTGTCGCTCTAGATCCTGCGAGTGTTCAAGGACGGGATGTGGTCATCGTTGACGATCTGTACCAATCGGGCATCACGATGTGGGCCTACGCAAAAGCTCTGACGGGTGCAGGGGTTCGAAATGTTTTTGGCTTGGTTTGCGTAAAGTCGATGAGGGATAGCGATAACCAATGATTCAATCCATTCTCCAATTTATCCAAGCGAAAGGATCAGGCGAAGCAGCCCTTCGGCGGTTACTCACCTATGCTGTGGCTTACGGTGAGAATGCTGCCCGGGAAATCTGTTCGTCTGTTCATTCTCTTGCTGCGGAGATTGGCGTAAAGCCTGATGTGGCCCAAAATATCGTGGACGCCCGGGGGGAGGCGGTTAAGACTGTTGACGAGCTTGAACATCATGGAGTGAGTGTCACCTGGCAGGGGGCAGCTTCCTATCCTGAACGGATTGAGAAGATTCTTCAGCTTAATGCACCACCGGTACTTTTTATCCAAGGGAACCAGTCACTTTTTAACGAACCAGGTGTAGGTTTTTGCGGTTCGAGAAAGGCTTCAGATAAAGGACTGGCGATCACAGGGCGATGTGCGCTGCAGCTTGCCAGAGAGGGAATCTGCGTGGTAAGTGGCTATGCGCATGGTGTTGATATGGCGGCCCACAAAGCTGCCATGGAAAACGGCGGCACCACGATCTTCGTCCTCGTAGAGGGAATTCTTCGTTTCCAGAGAAAACGAGATGTTGCCAACCTCTTATCAGCCGGTAACCACCTTATAGTATCACAATTCCCACCACACCTCACATGGAGTGGCCGGAACGCTATGAAACGAAACAGCACGATCATCGGCCTCTCTGATGCGATGATTCTCGTTGAATCGGGGCTGACCGGTGGCACATTCGCGGCCGGAGAAGAAACCCTTAAGCGTAAAAGGCCACTGTTTGTAATCGATTTCGCGGAACCAGGTCCTTCTGCAGAAGCCAATCCCTATTTCATAAAACAGGGTGGCATGCCTGTCCGTGGCAATCGGGAAGGGATTCCCTCGCTGGATAAAGTAAGAGAGGTCGTTGCCAAGCAGTCGTGGCGAGTTCCATTACCGAAAGAACAGAGTTGTTTTAATCAGCGCTTCCCTGGACTATAACGACACCGCTCCCCCAAATCCGCAGGCAAAATTTTCAGCGTGCGGCAAAGAAAGGCCTCACACGTTTTTTGCCGCACCTAGCGGGTGCAAAATCGAAGTCAGCCTGGCTTATACAATAATGCGCTCAATCCCTCATGAAACTGTCGCAACCTGTGGATTTGGGGCTCCCCGCGTCGTTTGACATTCCGCCGGCGATGGGGTATAAACACCGCGAGACGGCGCTGCCGTGAACGAAAATCCTAGGGGCGGGCCGGGGTCCGCCCCGTTTTGCATCCGCCGCCCTTCCGTCCTCCCGTCCTCCCGTCCCGGGGAGCATGAGGGGCCATCGGGGAAAGCGGAGGAGGAGAGGACGATTGGCGAATATCTTCGACTACCTGGAATGGCGCGGCGATGTCCCTTTCTCCACGGACCCGTTCAACGAGGTGGACAACCTCGTCCTCGCCGAGCTGGCGTATACGGACTTCGACGGCGTCGTGGCGCCGCAGGGCGAGCCCGTCCCCGTCCGTGCGGTGCGCGACCGGTACTTCCGCCTGCACACGCGCGCGGAGGTGCGGGGCAGAAGGACCTTTACCGGCCCCGCCCCGCTGCTGCTGGATCCGCTTGCGGACTCCGTCCGGTATCGGGACATGCGGATAGCCTGGTACCGCAACCACGTCTCCGTGAAGGAGAGCGTGCAGATGGCGGCCGTCACGCTGTGGCCGGGCGACGGCACGGTCTACGCGGCCTTCCGGGGCACCGACAACACCCTGGTCGGGTGGAAGGAGGACTTCACCTTCAGCTACCTGACCGAGACGCCCGGCCAGAGAATGGCCGTGGAGTATCTGAACGAACGCTTCCGCGACGGCTCCCTGCCCATCCGCGTGGGCGGGCACTCCAAGGGCGGCAACTTCGCCGTCTACGCCTCCGTCTTCTGCGACGAGGGGGTTCGGAGGAGGATCCGGGACGTCTTCACCAACGACGGCCCCGGCTTCGCGAACGCCGTCACGCGGCTGCCGGCCTACCGGGACCTCGCTTCCCGGATCGTCAGCATCGTCCCGGAGGACTCCCTCGTCGGCATCCTGATGAACAGCGCCGTGGACCACAGGATCATTCGGAGCTCCAATAGGGGGCCGACCGCACACGACGCGCTGTCCTGGCTGGTCCGGGGAAACCGCTTCATCCCTGTGGAGGAGAGGAGCTGCTTCAGCGTGTTCTTCGAGCGCTCCATGCGGGCCTGGCTTGCGGACCTCTCGGACGGCGAGAAGCGCCGCTTCGTCGAGTCCATCTTCGGCGTCCTGGAGTCCACGGGCTCGCGGACCCTGGAGGAGATGCGCCAGACCCCCGTGCAGAGCGCCCTCGCCATCCTCAGGGCCGCGCGCGGGCTGTCGCCCGACCGGCAAAGACAGGTACTCGCCATCCTGACGCGGCTTGCCGTAACGGGCGGGACGGTCTTTGCACAAAACGTCAATGGAGGCACGTCGGAGTTCCGGCGGCGTCTGTCCGATTGGCTGAGGGGCGGCCCGGTGGACTGAGCGCCGGTTTCCCGCCGCCCCCCGCGGCATGCCGAATCCCCCTGTCGCCGGTTCCGCCGGGCCTGTCGGTTGACATTCCGCCGGCGATGGGGTATAAACACCGCGAAAGGCTCGGCGACGATTTTTTCGAGGAGAGGAGGAGGCCCGAATGCGGCAGTGCGGATTCACCTGAGGAAGCAGCTTGGATGCACGGGATGCATGCCGTGATGGGATTCCTTCGGAGTCGTCCGTTCGGGCCGAGCTCTTCAAAATTTGATCGGGATCCGATCGAAGTCTGACGCGCCCGCTTTGCGCGCCGTCGTCGTCTTTATTTGAGGAGAGGCCGCCCGGAGCGACCTCTCCTTTTTTATCCCCCTTCAGGATTTCCCATCTCTCACTGTATCTGTGCGGATTTCTTCGCGTCTCGACGTCGGCCGATTTCATCGGCTCGAAGGGAACGCCGTATGTTTTTGCATTCCCCCGATCTTGCCATTCTCGAGGAGACAGGAAAATGACACTGGCAACCAATCTTTCGAGTGCTGTAAAGGTTCTGACGATCCTGACGACCCTTGTGGGCTCCTTCGCGGCAGCCGCCCTTCCGGCTCTGGCCGCGGATGGGGACTACGCAAGTTCCAAAGCTCTTATCGATGTCCCTGAACTGAAGCGGCTCCTTGACGAAAAGGCTGCGATTAAGATCGTCGACATTCGCTCCGCCGAGGATTACGAGGCCGGCCATATCCCCGGCGCGATTCAAATCGCCCGGACGGATTTCGAGGATCCGAACGGCAGGGTCGAGGCCCTGATGTCGACCCCCGAACAGATGAACCGCCTGCTGAGCGCCAAGGGCATCGCGAACGGCGACGCTCTGGTTGTCTACAGCGGGCAGAAGAGCCCGCAGATGGCGACGCGCTTCTGGTGGGTCATGGACGTCTACGGACACAAGAACGTCCGGGTCCTGAACGGCAATTACGAGGGCTGGGCCGCCGAGGGACTGCCGGTTGAGCGAGGCCGCCCGGAGCCTCTGCCGCAGACGGAGTATAAAACCGGCCCGGTGGACGTCGCGCAGATCGTGGAGGCCCAGGAAGTGAAGGATCGCGGGGCGGATGTCGTGCTGCTGGACGTCCGCAGCCTCGAGGAGTACACCGGAGAAAAGGTCAGTTCCGGAGCAGGGCGCGGCGGCCGCATCCCCGGGGCCGTACACGTCTTTTTCCGCGACGCTTTGGACGCGAAGGGGTCCTTCAAACCGGTATCCGAGCTGAAGGCGCTCTACGAGTCTGTCGGAGCGACCCCCGACAAGGAGATCATCATCTATTGCATGCGTGCCCACAGAGCCTCCCATACGATGTTTGTCCTGAAGGAGCTGCTGGGGTATTCCCATCTCAAGTTGTACGACGGTTCCTGGATCGAATGGAGCAACGTCCCCGAGCTCCCCATCGAGACGGGGAAAAACTGAAGCGAGGCGCTTTCGTTATGAAGAAAGGTCTTTTCAAAGGACTGCTTGCGCTGTTGACGTCGGTCTCGATCGCCGTGCTGTCGGCGGCCTTTCCCGCCCACGCGGCGCACAGGGGGACGGTGACCTTCGAGGTCGTCCTCTCGGGGGCCGAGAAGGCCGACCGGGCGGAGGCCTGGCTGCCCTATCCGCTCTCGGACGCCTTTCAGACGATCTCCGGGATGACGCTGAAGAGCGACGCGGACAGCATGGGGGTCGAGAGGGAACCTCAAAGCGGTGCGCTCTATCTCCGGGCCTCCTGGGCGAAGCCCTCCCAGACCCCGACCTTGACGATGCGCTTCGACGTCGATTCGCACTACGCGAAGATCGAGAACCTGGACGAGACCCGGACCCCCTTCCCCGCGGAGGTCCTTCCCTTCCTCAAGGCGTCGCCGTCCGTTCCCTCGGAGGATCCCCTCTTTGCGGAGGTGGGAGCCAGGATGAAGGAGGAGCCCTCCATCCTGAGGAGGGCCTACGCGGTCTACTCCTGGGTGGTGGAGAACACCTTCCGCGACGAGGGCGTCAAGGAGGGCTGCGGCCTGGGGCTTCCCATCCGCACGCTGCAGGATCTGAAGGGCGGCGGCAAATGTGCCGACATCAGTGCGGTGTTCGTGACGCTCGCCCGGGCTGCGGGCATCCCTGCCCGGGACGTGTACGGCCTCAGAATCGCGGCGCCCAAGACGGGGGAGATCACGGGCAACTATCACTGCTGGGCGGAGTTCTACCTTCCGGGGACCGGCTGGGTGCCCGCCGACCCCGCGGACGTCCGCAAGGCCATGCTGGCGGACAAGGTGGAGCTGAAGGACGCCGATAAATTGAAGGAGTTCTTCTGGGCCGGGGACGACCTCTTCCGCATCGCCCTGAACCGCGACACGCGGAGGACGGTGCTGAGCGAGACGACCCGCAAGTTGCCCTTGACCTATTTCATGTACCCGTACGCGGAGGTCTGTCTCTTATACACATCTCCGAGCCCACGAGACGGAGCTACATC